>RFFY01000103.1 GCA_003697065.1 Actinomyces sp.
ACGGTGCGGAACTCCAGCCAGCGGGCGAGTTCCTCGACGGCCCGCCCCACGTGGCCGGCGCCGATGACGTAGACGGTCGGTGTCGGCATGAAGGGCTCCAGGTAGATCTCGACCTCGCCGCCGCAGACGCCGACGTCGCCGCGTCCGGGGTCGACGAGTTCATAGCCCACCACACGCGGGCGGCCGTCGGCGAGCACGCCGGCGGCGGCGTCGATGACCCGACTCTCCATCTCGCCTCCGCCGATCGTCCCGCTGGTGCGCCCGTCGGCGTAGACGAGCATCTTGGATCCCGGTCGGCGCGGCACCGAACGGCGGGTGCGCACCACCGTGGCCAGCACGACCGGGACACGTCTGTCGATCGCGGCGGCCAGCTCGGCGATGATCATGGGCGCTCCCACAGGCGGCGGGCAGCGGCGCGCACCCGCTGGCGTGACGCCGTGAGGTCGGTGCCGATGACCTCTCCCCCTCGCACCCGCCAACGACCGGCGACCATGACGTCGCGGACGTGGCGCCGGTTGCGCCACACCACCAGCTGCTCGGTGAGATTGTGCTCGTCGACCGGTGTCGGCAGATCGAGGTCGACGACCTGCAGGTCGGCGGCCCAGCCCGGCTCGAGCCGGCCCACGCGCTCGAGCCCGAGCGCGCGGGCCCCGCCCTCGGTGGCGAGGCTCAGGACCAGACGGGCGTCCATCACGGCGGGGTCGCGTCGGCGGGCCTTGTGCACGAGGAAGGCACCGCGCAGAACCTCGAAGAAGTCCTGGATGTAGCCGTCGGTGCCCAGGCCGACGGTGACCCCGTCGTCGACCAGTTCGGGAACGGGCGCGATCCCACCTCCCACCTCGCAGTTGGCGAGCGGCATGTGACTCACCCGCACGCCCCGTTCGGCGAGGACGGTGCGATCGGCGGGCGTGAGCTGGACACACTGGCTGGCCAGGAGCTCCGGGCCGGCCACGCCGAGGCGGTCGTAGAACTCCAGGGTGCTGCAACCGAGGTGTTCGGCGGCCCATCGGCCCTCGTGTTCCCCCTCGTTGAGGTGGCAGTGCATGGAGGCCCCGAGTTCCCGCGCTCGTTCGGCGGCCTCGCGGATGTAGGTGGCCGAACAGGTGAAGGTCGTGTGCCAGCACATGAGACCGCCGATCAGCTCGTGGTCTCGGCTGGCGCGGAGGTGGCGGGTGTTCTCGTCCAGGGCGAGGCGGGCCACCTCGGGTCCCGCCCGTTCGGTGGCCTCGACGCTGAGCAGGCCCCGAAGGCCGTGGCGTTCGACGACCTCGCGCTGGGCATCGAGAACACCGGGTAGAGCGCCGGGCGCCTCGACGATGTCGTAGAAGGTGGTGATGCCCGAACGCAGCATCTCGCCACACCCGTGGTCGGTGGCGGCGACCACCATGTCGATGTCGAGGGCGTCTTCGACCAGGGGCCACCAGTAGTCGGCCAGGAAGCTCCAGAAGTCGGTGGGCCCGCCCCCCGACGGCGGGGGGATGCCGTGGGCGAGCACTCCGTAGAGGTGGGTGTGGGCGTCGACGAAGCCGGGGAGGACGACGTGGCCGGCGGCATCGACGATCTCGTCGTCGGGATACCGGGCGGCCAGTTCGACGTGGGGTCCGGTGGTGTCCACGACGCCACCGTCGACGCGGATGCTCCAGCCGCGGCGGGGTGCCTGATCGGCCGCCACCAGCAGCCAGTCGGGGCGGATGATCGTCATGAGCTCCGCAGGGCGCGCCACACCCGTTCGGGGGTGAACGGGAGTTCGTCGATGGCGACGCCGGTGGCGTCGAGGATGGCATTGCGGATGGCGGGTGCGACCCCGTCTTTGGGGATCTCGGCCACGGCCTTGGCCCCGAAGGGGCCGCTGTCCTCGAGGGTCTGCACCAGGTACACGACCGTCTCGGGCATCTCGTCGGCCCGGTAGATCTTGTAGGGGCCGAAGGCGGCGTTGAGCATGCGGCCCTCGTCGTCGAGAGCGAACTCCTCGCAGTGGGCGTAGCCGAGGGCCTGGGTCATGCCGCCCTCCACCTGACCGCTGGCGGTGATGGGGTTGATGGCGACGCCGCAGTCGACCGCCATGACGAGCCGGGTCACGGTGACCTGGCCCGTCTCGGTGTCGACCTCGACCTCGGCGACCTGGGCCCCGAAGGGGGGCGGACAGTCGGGCGAGACGTGCGACGCCGTGCCCATGATCTGTTCCTGGTCCTGGGTGTGGAGGGAGTCGAGGGCGATCTCCTCGAGGCTGACGGAGCGCCCGTCGGGCGCCCAGGCCCGGCGGTCGCGCAGCTCGATGGTGCACGGTTCGTCCACGCCGAGGAGCATGGCGGCGCGTTCCTTGAGGCGCTTGCGGACCACCTCGGCCGCTTTCAGGGCCGCGGTCCCGGAGATGTAGGTGGTGGAGCTGGCGTAGGCGCCGGTGTCGAAGGGCGTGACGTCGGTGTCCGAGGAGTAGACCTTGATGTCCTCGAGGGGGACGCCGAGGACCTCAGCGGCGATCTGCCCGAGGACGGTGTCGGCGCCGGTGCCGAGGTCGGTGGCGCCCACGAGCATGTTGAACGAGCCGTCGTCGTTGAGCTTGATCGAGCAGCCCCCCATGTCGAGGAAGGGGATGGCGGTGCCGTGCATGCAGAAGGCGAAGCCGAGGCCGCGTCGGATGTGGGGACGGTCGGGGGGTGTCCGCCAGGCGGGGTCGTCACGCCGGTGCCAGCGGATCTCGCGCAGGGCCTGGGCCACGCACTCCTCGATCCCGTCGGACATGATGCGCGGGTACTCGTCGAGCTCCTCTTCCTCCACGCTGCGTTCGCCGAGGTGGGGGGCGATGTCGAGTTCGGCGCCGGTCTTGACCCAGTTGCGCCTCTTGAACTCGATCGGATCCTGGCCCAGGGCCCGGGCGATGTCCTCGAGGTGGGCCTCGAGGGCGAACTCGGCCTGGGGGGCGCCGTAACCCCGGTAGGCACCCGGCACGGGGATGTTGGTGTAGACGACATCGCAGGCGAAGCGCTTGTTCGGGCACACGTACTGGGAGAGGCCGCGCAGACCCGTGACGGTCTGCACGGTGTAACCGTGGGTCCCGTAGGGGCCGGTGTTGCCGATGACGTACATGTCCTGGGCGACGAGCCGGCCCTCGTCGTCGACACCGGTGCGGTAGGTGATGGTCTGGGGGTGGCGGGTACGGCTGGCGACGAACTCCTCCTCGCGGGTGAGTTCGAGGCGACAGGGGCGTCTCGTCGTCTTGGCCATGAGGCCGACGATGTCCTCGATGAGCATCTCCTGCTTGGCCCCGAAACCGCCCCCGATGCGGGGCTTGACGACCCGAATGTCCTTGATGTCCATCTCGAGCAGGGGCGCGACCATGCGGCGGACGTGGAAGGGGACCTGGGTCGAGGTGCGGATGACCATGCGCTCGTCGGGGTCGAGCCAGGCGACGGCGACGTGGGGCTCGATCGGGCACTGCTGCACCTGGTGGACACGGAAGGTCTGTTCGAAGACGTGGGGCGCGTCGGCGAGGGCGGCGTCGACGTCACCGCGCTGGGCGCCGATGTGGTGGACGATGTTGCGGGAGGCGTCGTGGATGCCCTCGGTGTCGTCCTCGTCGTGGATCACGGGCGCGCCGGGAGCGAGGGCGTCGCGCTCGTCGAAGACGGCGGGGAGGACCTCGTAGGTGACCTCGATGAGGCGCAGCGCCGCCTCGGCGATCTCGGGGGTCTCGGCGGCGACAGCGGCGACGCGGTCGCCGACGTGGCGGACCTTGTCGTCGAAGCTCACCTGGTCGTGGGGGTGGGGGTTGGGCCAGCTCTGTCCGCCGGAGGCGTACTTGATCCGCGGGGTGTTCCCGTGGTGCAGGACGGCGTGGACGCCGGCCAGGGCGCGGGCGGCACTGTCGTCGATGGCGACGATGCGGGCGTGGGCGTGGGGGCTGCGCAGGACCTTGACGTGGAGCATGCCCCGCAGCTCGATGTCGTCGGTGAACACCGGCTTGCCCTTGGCGAGCCGCACGGCGTCGACCTTGACCTCCGGCTTGCCGACGACGGCCATGTCGGGCACGTCGCGGGACGGCACGAGTCGGGGGACGGCGGGCGACCCGACGGGGGGCTCGTCGGTGGGATCGAGTTCGGCGGGGTTGGTGCCGTCGGTGAGGGGGGCGGTCACGAGCGGGCCGAAGGGGCCGGGGTCCTCGCCCCGCAGCACGGCCGCCGCCCGCTTGACGGCCTCCACGGGTTTCACGTAGGCGGTTTCGCGATCGAGGATCCCGCTGAGCATGTCGCGGATCTCGGCCTCACTCGGGTCGGGGTTCTCGGCGAGCAGAGCGATGGTGCCGAGGATCATCGCCCCGGCCGAGTAACCGGACTGGAAGGCCCCGACGGCGGCGAAGGCGGCCTGGACGGGGTGGAGTTCGCGGGCGGTGTCGAAGGCTTCGAGGGTCGTGACCCGCCGTCCGTCGATCTGGGCGGCGAGGATGACGTCGCTGCTGGCGAGACGACCGTCGACGAGGACGGCGCCGGCGCCGGTCTCGCCGCTGTCGGAGCCGTACTTGACGCTGAAGGCGCCTTCGGCCCGCAGGAGCTCACGCAGGCGGGTGGCGGCGGCGACCTCGCGGGCGATGGTCGTGCCGTTGAGCTCGAAGGTGATGTCGACGGTGGCGCTCATCGGAGGCCCTCCAGGGCGCGGCGGGCGAGGGTGGCGGCGAGATGGCGGCGGTAGGCGCCGCTGCCGCGGAAGTCGCCCGGCGGGTCGAGGCCGGCGGTCGGGTCGTCGGGGTCGACCCGCAGGACACGGGCGGCGACGCCGGTCAGGGCGAGCCGGCGCCCGTCCGGAGCCGTGCGGGCGACGGCGGCGACGATGGGGACGTCGGCGGGGGTGCGTCCGGTGGCGGCGGTGGCCACCTCGCCGTCGGTGTCGACGGTGACGGCGCAGACGAGGTCACCGTCGGGTACGCCGGTGTCGAGAAGCTCGTCGAGGGTGGGGGTGCCGCCTCGGGCCAGCTCGACCCGGGCGTCGGCGACGAGGAGGACGGCGAGCAGGACGCTGTCGGGCCCGCCCGCGGCGACGGTGCCGCCGATGGTGGCGAGGGTGCGCAGGGTCGACGGCATCTCGGCCCG
>RFFY01000643.1 GCA_003697065.1 Actinomyces sp.
CGATGTCCACCCGGGCGTCGCCGGGGCGCCGAGCCACGGCGTCGGCCGCCACCTGGCGCAGATCGACCGAGGACCGCGCCGTCGGACCGATGTCGCCCAGCAGAGCCCGGGCCTCGGCCAGGGCCTGGTCGACCACGGCCGGGGGCGCGCCATCGGCCACGCCGGCACGGGCCCGACGCAGCACCCGGTCCAGGGCGGCGTCGCGGTGACGTCGGCGCCGGTCGGCCACGTCGGCGGCGTGGGCGATGGTCGCCATGCGCTTGTCGGGCCGGGTGAGTCCCTGGTGGACCCCGACGGCGAGGGCGGGGACGACGAACAAGAGGGCGAGCCCGGCGAGCCGGCTGATGTCGTCGAGGTGGCGACTCGAGTTCTCGAGGGCCGTCGCCAGGTCGTCTCGGCGCTCGCCGGCGGCCGCCAGGTGGGCCCGGTAGGCGTTCTCGACCGCCGCCACCGCCGCCGGCTCGACCCGGCCGCCGAGCTGGTCGACGAGGTCGGTCAAGGCGGCGACCAGGGCGGCGGCCTCGGGATCGTCGTCGTCGGCGAGGACGGCGATCGCCTCGTCGATCTCGTCGCGGGGGACAGGGGCGGCGGGATCGCGGCTCGTGGTGACGGCGGCCACGACGGCCAGGGTCCGTCCGACGGTGGCCGCCCGGATCGACTCGTCGGTGCGGGAGAGGGCGTTGGCGTCGGTGCTGATCCGTCGGGCCGCTCCGACGACGGTGTTGGTCGCCGCCACCAGCACCACGAGGATGGCGCCCGCTGCCACGGCGACGACCAGGGACCGGCGCCGGCGCGAACCGCGCGTGGCACCGGCCCGACGGGCCCAGGCGGCGGCATCGGCGTCGAGGATCGTGGCGCCGTCGGCATCCATGACCACAGGATCGGCGTCGGTGGGTCCCGGCTTCGTGGGCACCGCGGACCTGCGTCGGGGGTCGGAGGTCCCGGGTCCGCCGGGACCGCCGTCCCGTGTCCGCCGGGTCCGGTCCCGACAGGCTCCAGCCCGGGTGGCGGGCGGCCGACGAGGGATCCGATGAGACGTCGACCGACCCGCCGAGTAGCCGGAGGGGACCGGTTCGGGCGCCCGGATGCCCAGCGTGCGTCCCGGGCCGCCCTCGCCCGTGCCCTGTCGGCCACCCGGGCCGTCCTGGCGTTGGTGGCGGCCCTCGCCGCCGTCACCGCCCCCCGCTGGCGCGACCCCCTGGCGCCCGACCTCGTCGCCCTGACGGTCGCCATCGCCGCCCTCGTCGTGGGCCGGGAGGCGCTCCGCTGGATCGCCGGGACCCCCGATCGTCCCGATCCGCCCATGATCGTCGTGGATGCCGGTCTGGGGCTGGCCCTGTTGGTCGTGGTCGGCGACGTGGCCGGACCGGTCGGGTGGGTGGCCATGACCCTGCCCGTCCTCGAGGCGCTCGCCGTGTCGGGACCCCTGGCGGCCGTGTTCACCTGGATGGCGATCGGGGGTTCGTTCGTGGCTGTCTCGGTCATCGCCGGGGCGGCCCCCGACGCCGTCATCGGCGCCCTCGTCCGTCATCTCGGGGGGTCGACCCTGGTGGCGGTGCCCGCCTGGGCCGCCGGTTCGGTGCTCGGACGTGAACTCGACCGGGTCGAGGAGTCGCGACGCCGGGCGGCCAACCGTTCCGCCGCCGCCCAGCACCTGGCCGACAGCGCCGCCCGCCTGGCCCGCGCCGCCGACGTCGACGCCGTCCTCGGTGAGCTGCTCGAACTCGCCGTCGAGGTGGGCTTCGTGGCCGCCGACATCGTCGTGGAGCGTCGCCCCGCCCCCCTCGTGGAGCGCTGCCGCGGACGTCTGGAACACGGTCCGCCGCCCCCCGACGCCCTGACCGTGGCGGGCGACGAGGTGGCCACGACCGACGACAGCCACGTGCAGATCCTCCACCTGGCCGGACTCCGCAGTGGCCTCGCCGTCGGGGTCGAACGCGAGGGTGGGACGAGGCGGATCCTGCGCGTCTGGCGCGACCGGGAGGGACCCGCCGGAGTCGACGACGCCGCCCTCGTGGCCACCCTGGCCGCCCAGGCCCGGGGCGCCCTCAGCGCCGCCCGCCGACGCGCCGCTCTCGAGCAGAGGGCCGCGGCCCTCGCCTTCGAGGCCACCCACGATCCCCTCACCGGTGTGCTGAACCGGGCCGGCCTCTTCGAGCTGCTGGAGCGGCGCCTCGACGACCTACGGGGCCGCGCCGCCGTGCTCTTCGTGGACCTCGACGGGTTCAAGGGCGTCAACGACGAGTACGGACACGACGCCGGCGACGCCGTCCTCATCGCCGTGGCCGAGCGTCTGACCCGCCGCATCGGCGGGGCCACCGTCGCCCGCATCGGCGGCGACGAGTTCGTGGTGGTGGTCGGTGTCCCGACCCTCGAGGACGCCCGGAGCGTCGGCGAACGGGTGGTGGCCGCCGTGCGCGAACCGGTCGCCGCCGTGCCCGCCGCCCGCCTGGGGGCGTCGGTCGGGGTGTGTCCGATCGGGCCCGACGACACGGTCGACACCGTGTTGCAGAGGGCCGATCACGCCATGTACGTGGCCAAGCGCGACGGTGGGCGCAATGTGGTGACGGCCGCGCCCTGACACGCGGTCAGCGGATGAGCGACGTCGGCGAGCAACCGCGGTCAGCGGATGAGCGACTGGAGCTCGATCACGGCGACCGTCACCGACCCCGCCCGCGACACGGTCCCGTAGGGCCGGGCGACGGGATCGGCGCTCGAGCGCCAGTCGACGGTCCACACGGGCCGGGCGGTCACCACCCGGGCCGCCGCGGCCGTGGTGTAGACGTGGCGGCAGGCGGGAGGCGGCGCCTGGGGTCGGGCCGGGTCGAAGACCCGGTCGATGTCGGTGGTGCAGCGGAGTCGGGTCCCGTCACCGAGATCCCACTCGACGTGGGAGAAGCGGGGGATGGCCGTCGACCAGACCGCCCCCGCCTGGAGGGTGACCGAGGCCGTCACCGGATCGAGCCGGGTCGGGGAGGTGAGCGCCAGCCAAGTGTCGACCCCGACGACCTGGTCGCCGGCGGGGGAGAGGGCGAGGCGGGGGGCGGGCAGGAGCAGGCGTCGGCTCGCCTCGCGGGCGAGGTCCCAGGCGTCGATCAGACCCGGGACCGGGTCGCGGCGGTCGTAGACGACGAGGCGGGGGGTGCCGGCCACCGCCGTCGACGAGTCGCCGCCCCGCCAGCACCAGAGCTGGTACAGCATGGCGTCGACGGGACGCCGGGGGATCCACAGGGACCCGAGCGGGGCGCCGATCGAGGGCACGTCGAGAAAGACACAGTGCAGGGCCCGCGCCGAGGAGACGCGCTCGGGTGCGGCCACCACACGGATGGCCTCGCCCCGGTCGGCGGCGTCCACGACGACACTGTCGGGACCGAGCGTGATACCCGGCCCCGTGGGCGTCCCGGCACCGGCGGGGGCCGAGGCGGCGCCCCCGACGACGGTGAGCACGGTGATCACGACGATCAGGGCCGCCACGCACGCCACGCCCGCCCCTCGCGGTCCCGGTGAGCACCGCCCCCGTGTCGTCACGTCTTTCACCCGCCTCGTCTCCCGCCCGCCTCGTGGCCCGGTCATGGGCACCGAGACTAGGTGAAAGGTCATGAAAAATCGCCGGAACACCCGAAAATAGTGACGGAATGGGACCGATTCCCCTACGCAGCGCGGTCGCGTGTGCGGCGTGTGACGCTTGGCGGGGCCCCGGGCGGCGCGGGCGGCGCGGATCGGCGCCGGTGTGCCCCTACCCTCGGTGGTACCGATCCGTCGTCGAGGAGGCTGTCGTCATGGCTACCGGTCGCTCCAGTTTCGCCAAGCGCCAGCGTGACATGGCCAAGAAGGCGCGTGCCGAGGCCAAGAGGGCCCGGCGCCTCGAGGCCCGCTCCCACGCCGACGAGGAGGACACCCCATCCGAGATGCCCGACGGACCGCGCCTGTCCAACGAGCAGATCATGGAGAAGGTGGCCGAGCTGCACCGGCGCTACGACGACGGCGAGATGGACCTCGACACCTTCGAGGAGCAAAAGGCCGCCCTCATGGCCCAGATCAGCATCGACTGATC
>RFFY01000644.1 GCA_003697065.1 Actinomyces sp.
CCCCAGGCGAGAACCCCCATCCACACGGCGAGGGCATGGGGAGCCAGGGCGACGGCCGAGACCGCGCCGGCCACCGGCACGACCACCAGGACGCCGGGTCCACGGCGGTCGTAGAGACCGCCGACGACCACGGCGACGAGGGCGTCGAGTCCCATGGCGGCGGCGAACACCACCGGGACCAGGGCCGGTGCCACCAGGTCCCGGTTCGTGGCGTGGAAGGCGACGAGGGGGAAGGGGAGGGTGACGAGGGACGTGGCGGCCAAGAAGGTGAGCCCGGCCCGGATCCTCCCCGGCTCGGCCGGCCCGGGATCCGGGGTGCCCGACCCCGGGGGGTGGACAGCCCGACCCGGGTTCGGCCCGAGGAGGCGGCGGGCGGTGACGAGGAGCACGACGACGGCGATGCCGGGAACGGCGAGTATCCCGAAGGCCAGGCGGTAATCGTCACCGCTCACGGCCAACACGACCGCGAGCACCACCGGCCCCGCGACCGCACCGATCTGGTCGAGGGCCTCGTGGAGCCCGAACGCCCGTCCCCGGCCGATGATCTCGCCGGCACCGGCCAGCAGGGTGTCGCGGGCCGGTGAGCGCACCGCCTTGCCGAGGCGTTCGGCCAGCACGAGGGCCAGGGCCAGGTCGAGACGACCGACGACCCCCAGCAGGGGGACGGCGACGATCGTGAGGAGGTACCCGGCGATGGTGAAGCTCCACGCGGCGCGGGTCCGGTCGACGAGGGGGCCGCTGACGAGGCGCAGGGCGAAGGCGGTGAACTCGCCGAGACCGGCGACGAGGCCGACGAGAGCGGCGGAGGCGCCCAGGGTGCCGAGATAGGGACCGAGGACGGAGCGGGCGCCCTCGTAGACGACGTCGGCGAGAAGGCTGACGAAGCCGAAGGCGACGACCGCCTCCAGGGCGCGGCGTCGGCTGGTGCCGTCCACGCTCCCGGACTAGCACGCGCGTGTCGGCCCGGGTCGGGACCTCCGTCCCTGCCCCCGGCCCCGGTGGGGCGCGACCCTCCCGGTATGGCCCGCATCGTCGCCGCCGAGCCGGTGGCCCCCGAGGTCGTCCGCTTCCGGGTCGAGGCACCCCGGATCGCCACCCACCGCCACCCGGGCCAGTTCGTCATCGTCCGCGTGACCCCCGACGGGGAACGCATCCCCTTGACCATCGCCGACGCCGACCCCGCCGAGGGCACGATCACCCTCGTCGTGCAGGGTGTGGGCTACACGACCCGGTCCCTCAACCGGCTCGGCCCCGGCGACGAGATCGCCGACGTCGTCGGCCCCCTGGGCGAACCCACCGAGATCGCCCGCTTCGGCACCGTCGTCGTGGTCGGCGGCGGGGTGGGGACCGCCATCGCCTACCCGACCGCCAGGGCGTTGATCGAGGCCGGCAACGAGGTGGTGGCCGTGGTGGGGGCCCGGACGGCGGACCTGCTGGTCTATGTGGACGAGCTCGAGGCGTGCGGGGCCGAGGTCCGGGTGTGCACCGACGACGGGTCGCGGGGCCGCCACGGCACCGTCACCGACGAGCTGGCCGAGCTGGTGGAGCACGGGCGACCCGACCGGGTCTTCGCCGCCGGTCCCGTCCCCATGATGCGGGCGGTGGCGGAGACCACGCGCCCGGCGGGCATACCCACCGTGGTCAGCTTGAACCCGATCATGGTCGACGGAACCGGGATGTGCGGCGGCTGTCGGGTCGTGGTCGGTGGCCGCACCCGCTTCGCCTGTGTCGACGGCCCCGACTTCGACGCCCACGCCGTCGACTTCGACGTCCTGGCCCGCCGCAACGCCGCCTACCGCGACCACGAGAGGGCCGAGATCGCCCGCCTCGCCGGCGGTGGCGCCTGCGGTCCCGACACCGGGACAGGCCGGGAGGCGGCCCGGTGAACGGTGCCGCGACCGGCCCCAGCCGCCGCGAGCGGATGCGGATGCCGCCCGTCGAGATCCCCGAACGCCCACCCGAGGAGCGGCGTCGCGACTTCGGCGAGGTGGCCCTGGGCTACGACGAGGCGGCGGCGGTCGCCGAGGCCCAGCGCTGCCTGGTGTGCGCCCATCCGACGTGCGTGCAGGGGTGTCCGGTCGGGGTCCGCATCGACGAGTTCGTGGCCGCCGTGGCCGCCGGCGAGTTCGACCGGGCGGCGGCCGTCGTGGCCGAGGACAACTCCCTGCCGGCGGTGTGTGGTCGGGTCTGCCCCCAGGAGGTCCAGTGCGAGGGTGCGTGCGTGATGGCCCGCAAGGGGCGGGCCATCCACATCGGCGCCCTCGAGCGCTTCGTGGCCGACCGCTGGGCCCGGCGCCAGGAGGC
>RFFY01000645.1 GCA_003697065.1 Actinomyces sp.
GACCTCGTCGGGCCCGACCAGGTCGATCTTGGTCAACACGACCAGAGGGGTCGCCCCCGAATCCTCCGCCAGCACGACCAGACGCTCGATGCGCCCCGGGGCCAGGGGCCGGTCGACGCCGTGGACCGTCGCCACGAGGTCGACGTTGGCGGCCAGCACCTGGATGCGCCCGTCGTCGACGGGGTCACGACGTTGCACGCACGCACCCCGGGGCAGGATCTCGCTCAACACCGCGTCCACCCCACCACCGGGCACCCCACCGCCAGGCACCCCACCGCCAGGCACCCCACCACCGGGCACCCCACCACCGGGTTCGTCCAGTGGCTCCAGGACCACCCAGTCCCCCGTCACGGGGGCCAGGCGGTCCTGACCCCGCACCGGATCCGACGCCACCCGTAGGCGACCCCGGGCGGTCTCCACGTCGCACTCACCCCGGTCGACGCGCACCACACGACCCACCCGTCCCACCCGCGCCGCCTCCGACACGGCGGGATCGAGCTCGGCCAACCCCGGCGGAGGCCACCCCCACCGGGCCAGGACCTCCCAGGGGTCCCCGGACGGGTCCTCCCGCGGACGCACGGGCAGATCCCCCAACGGCTCGGATCGGTCGGACACGGCCCCAATCGTGGCATGCTCGCGGGCCGTGACCCGTCCCCGCATCCCCCGCCACGCACCCGGCGTCAGCCACGAACCCGCCGGGGACAGCGTCGTCATCCTCGATCCCGCCGGCACCGCCCTCACCACCTTGAACCCCGTCGGCACGGTCATCTGGCACGAACTCGACGGGGTCCGCGACATCGACACCCTCTGCGACGATCTGCTCGAACGCTTCGAGGGTGTCGACCGGGCCACCCTGCGGCGCGATCTCGTCGCCTTCTGCGACCGCCTCGTCGCCGACGGGCTCGTCGAGTACGTCGACCCCGGCGACACCTGAGCCGTGCTCGTCGTCGACGAGGTCTCGATGGTCTACCGGCCCCCCCGGGGCCCGGCCCGCTTCGTCGTCCGCACCTCGGCCACCGAACCCGTCGAGGCCCTGCGCCGGGTCTCGCTCGAGGTCGAACGGGGCGAGATCGTCGCCCTCGTCGGACCCAACGGGGCGGGCAAGTCGACCCTGATCCGGGCCATCACCACCCTCTTGCGCCCGACCAGCGGCGAGGTCCGCCTCGACGGGCGCCGCGTCGACCCCGACGACCCCGCCATCCGGGCCCGCTTCGGCCTGGCCCTGCCCGACGACCGCTCCCACTACTGGCGCCTGACCGGACGCCAGAACCTCGAACTCCACGCCGCCCTGCTCGGGATCCCCGCCGACGTCGCCCGCCGCCGCATCGACACCCTCATGGAGGCCCGGGGCCTGGCCCACCGCGACAAGCGGGTGTTCGGCTACTCGTCGGGGATGCGGGCCCAGCTGGCCATCGCCCGGGCCCTGCTCCACGACCCCGACCTGGTCGTGCTCGACGAACCCACCCGCTCCCTCGACCCGGTGGCGGCGGCCGCCGTGTGCGCCGACCTGGGCGACCTGGCCCGGGCCGGCCACGCCGTGCTCATGGCCACCCACCGCCTCGACGAGGTCCTCGAGACCGCCGACCGTCTCGTCGTGCTCGCCGGTGGGGAGGTCCGCTGGACGGGACGGCCGCCCGAACTCGCCGCCGA
>RFFY01000646.1 GCA_003697065.1 Actinomyces sp.
ACCGCCTCGGGCGAGGGCTCGAACTCGAAGAGGGCGGCGACCTCGGCATCGCCCCCACCCACGGTGGCCATGGTCTCGGTGTCCTCGAGGGGCAGGAAGCGCCGCACGGACACCCGCTGGGTACCCATCGACACGAACTCGGTGTAGGCGAGGATCACCTGGTCGACCTCACCGGCCACGAAGGCGGCGGTGACGGCGTCGGCGATCGCCCGGGCATCCTCGTAGGAGGGGTTGTCGCTGAAGCCGTCGAAGGCGTGGGCGATCTCGTAGTGGCGGAAACGGAAGTAGCCCTGGGCCTTGCGACCGACGCAGAAGAGCATGTAGTCACGACCCTCGCGTCGGTGGGCCATCACCTCGCGCTCGGCGGCGCGGATCACCGACGAGTTGTAGGCACCGGCCAGGCCCCGGTCGCCGGCCATGACGATGACCCCCACCCGTCGGACCTCGTCGGCCTCCCTCAGCAGGGGGTGGTCGACCTGGGCGCCTCCGGCCGCCAGGTTCTCGATGACCGAGGTGATCTGGCGGGCGTAGGGGCGAGCGGCGTCGGCCCGCTGCATCGCCTTCACCACACGGGTGGCGGCGATGAGCTCCATGGCGCGGGTGATCTTCTTGGTCGACTGGATGCTGGTGATCCGTCGTCGGAGCTCGCGCTCCTTGCCTCCTGGCACGTCCTACTCCGTGGCTCGCGTCGGGCGGGGGCGACCCCCGCCGCGTCCGGTGGGTGGCTGTGGTCAGTCCTCGTCGCGTTCGATCTCTTCTTCGGGCAAGGTGGTGTCGCTGTCGACCACCCGGGTGTCGGCCGCGCCCACCTCGGCGGGCTCGGGCTCGTCGCCGGTCGGGGTGCTCGCCACGAACTGGTCGGCGAAGGCCCGGACCTTGGCCTCGAAGGCGTCGACGTCGGCGATGGCGCCGGTCTCGCGGATCTCGGCGAGGACGTCGGCCTCGCGGGTGCGGAACCAGTCGAGGAGCTCGGCCTCGAAACGACGGACGTCCTCGAGGGGCAGGGGATCGAGGAAGCCCCGGGTGCCGGCGAAGATGCTCACCACCTGTTCCTCGACCGGCATGGGGCTGTTGACACCCTGCTTGAGCAGCTCGGTGAGCCGGTAGCCGCGCTCGAGCTGGCGCTTGGACACGGCGTCGAGGTCGGAGCCGAAGGCGGCGAAGGCCTCGAGCTCACGGAACTGCTGCAGGTCGCCCTTGAGGGTGCCCACCGCCGTCTTCATCGCCTTGATCTGGGCGGCACCACCGACACGCGACACGGAGATGCCCACGTCGATGGCTGGGCGGATACCCGACTTGAACAGCTCGTCCTGC
>RFFY01000647.1 GCA_003697065.1 Actinomyces sp.
ACGAGGGACAGGTCGTGGTGGGTGCTGCGGAAGACGACATGGAGGGCCCAGGCCACGACGATGTCGATCAGGAAGATGGCGAGGAAGGCGAGCAGGCCCAGGCGAAAGAGGGTGGCGGAGTCGGCGATGTTGGCGGCGGTGGCCGCCGCGTCATCGCCGACGATCAGTCCCTCCCTGACGACGAAGTTGGCGAAGACGGCCAGGGCGAAGAGGAGCACGTAGCCCACGCCGGCGATCAGGGCGGCCCGCTCGCGGCCCAGCGAACCGGGGTGCGTCGTGGTCTGCGCCTCGCGCCGGCGGTCGCCGGACGCCGCGGCCGCCGCGATCGAGGCGGCCGCTGTGGCTGGCGTGGCTGTGGTGGCTGTGGTTGTCGTCGTTGTCGTCATCAGGTCGTCTCCCACTCTGTCGTACTTAGTACGCCACTCTACACGTACTAAGTACGACATAAACCACTCAGACCCTCGTCGCCGGCGGCTTGCCGCACGACCCGGGCGTCAGACGACCGGCGGATCGACCATCGTCTCGAGCCGGTACATCAGCAGCAGAGCGGTACGCCGGTCGAGCGGCCCGTCGGGTTCGAACGTCGTGGGGGTCACGCCGCCCACGAGACCGGCGGCGAACGCCCAGTCGACGGCCTCGGCGTAGTAGGCACCCGGATCCGTGTCGGCGAAGGGCGCGGTGCCGGTCGGCGCCGGTGACCCCGCCGCCCGCCAGGCAATCGTGACGAACTGGGCCCGGGTCACCGCCCGCCCCGCCGCTGGCCGTGTCGCAGTGGTTCAACACCGACCGGCCGATCAGCCTCGACGACCTCGCCGGGGAGGTGGTCGTGATCGAGGCGTTCCAGATGCTCTGCCCGGGTTGCGTCAGCCACGGCCTGCCCCAGGCGCAGCGGATCGCCTCCACCTTCGCCGGTGAGGTGACCGTGCTGGGACTGCACACGGTCTTCGAGCACCACGAGGCGATGCGGCCCGTGTCGTTGGAGGCCTTCCTCCACGAGTACCGGATCGGCTTCCCGGTCGGCGTCGACACCGCCGACGACACTGGCCCCCTGACCGGCGACCCCGCCCCTGTCGCGAACACCACGCGCGACGCTCCCGCTGCGGGTTCGTGACCCGCGGGACGTCGCCTGTGGGATGATGCCGCGGTGGACATACGTGTTCTGCACTTCCCACCGCGCGGACCGGCGCTACCCCATCACGACCCCCTCACCGATCCGGGATCGGGATGGCTCTGGATCGACGTGGACGCCGACAGCGACGACACCAGCCAGCTCACATCCCTGACCCAGACGATGGGACTCGACCCTCTGGCGGTACGAGACGCCATCGAGGACGTGGATCTGCCGAAGGTGGACGATTTCGGCGAATCGCTGCTCGTGATCATGCACGCGCTCGGCGATGAGCGTGTCGAGACCTATGAGCTCGACTGCTTCCTGACCTCCAACCGGCTGGTCACCGTTCACCGGCGCCGGTCACCCTCGATCGAGGCCGTCTGGCATGCCGCCCAGACGCGAAGCGACATCGCCGCCGGCGGGCCCGACGAGATGCTCGCTCGTCTCGCCGACGTCGTCACCAGGCGCCTGTTGTCGGTTCTCGAGGTCTTCGAGTCGCGCAACGACGACCTCATCGACCTCGCTTTGACGGCCGACACCGGCTTCCTCTCCGAGCTCACCGCCGTCAGGGCCGATCTGTCGGTTCTCCGGCGCGCCGTCCATCCCCAGCGGGAGTGCTTCGACGAACTTCGACGATCGCCCTCCCCTCTGTTGTCCGATGCGGGCCGCCGCCGCTTCTCCGATGTGTTCGACGTGGCGTCGCGGGCCGCGCAAGGGGTCGACGCGGCGCGAACCGCCCTGTCGGAGACACTCGACGCGTACCGTGGCGCCGAAGCCCGTCAGGCGACGAACGTCTCGATGGTCTTGACCATCTACGCGGCGATCATGCTCCCCCTGTCGCTCGTCGCCGGGTTCTTCGGCATGAACTTCTCCAACCTCCCCCTCATCGACGACGACGAGGGCTGGGTGATCGTGACCGTCGCCATGGCCCTCATCGCCCTGGTGTCGCTCGGGGTCTTCATCACGCTCGGATGGGTCCGACGTCCGTCCGGCCGCCGTGCCGGCGAGACGTTGGGCCGGGGGCTCATCGAGGCTGCACGGGCGCCGGTCCAGCTCGTCGGCGCGCTCTACGAGATCTCGACCCTGCCGGTCCGCGGTGTCCGTGGCCGACGCCCACCCTCGGCCGACTAGCACTCCGCGGGACCTCGACCAACGCCGTCCGGGTGTCATGAGGGGGTCGCGGGCGGTTCATCGACTCTGTAGTTTGGGGGCTTGTTCGAGGTCGTGGTGTTGGTGGGCGCGTGCACGCTGGTGTAGTTCCGACCCTGGCGGATACCGGTGTGGACGGGACCGGTCGTCGGGGCTGCGCTTGTCGTGGGCGGCGGGATGCTGAGCCCGTCCGCGACGCTGGAGGCCCTCGGATCAGTGCGGGCACCGCTGCTCTTTCTCGCCCTGGCGGTGCCCTTGGCGGTGACCCTGGACGATCTGGGCCTCTTCACGGCGATCGCCGCGAGGATCGAGGGCACGCCTCACCACTTCGCCCGTCTCTGGGCCCTGGCGACGGCGGTTGTCATCGTGTTCAACCTGGACGCGGCGGTGGTACTGCTCACTCCGCTGTACATACGGCTCGCCCGACGACACGGTCTGGACGCCGAGGCGGTTGCGCTACAGCCGGCGCTGCTGGCGTGCCTGGCGTCGGGCGTGCTTCCCGTGTCGAACCTGACGAACCTGATAGCCGCCGAACACCTCGACCTGACCGCCGCCGACTTTCTCGCCAACCTGGTCCCGGCCACGCTGGCGGCCACCGTCGTCGGCTTCCTCGTCTACCGGCGTGTGTTCCACCTGGCGCCGGTCACCGGGGCCGTCGAGGCCTCACACGATCCCTCGGCCATCCGCCGGGGCGTTCCGATCGTCGTGTTCGTACTGGCCGGGTTCAGCGCCGGTGATCTCATCGGGATCCCGGCCTGGGTCGTCGCGCTGGCAGCGCTTGCGTGGGCCACCACCCTGACCCGGCACCTGCGGTGGCGCACGGTTCCCGCTGACGCGATCGCCCTGGTCGGGGGGTTCGTGGTCGTCGCCACCGCCGCGGCTCCCCACCTGGGTCTGGAGCGGGCCATCGACCGCCACGGCGTCGCCGGTGAGCTCGCCACGATCCTGACCACAACCGGCCTGGCCAACCTGATCAACAACCTGCCTGCCACCGTCGTCGCGGTCGGCTCACTCGACAGCGTCGACAGGGCGTGGCCACTGCTCCTCGGCGCCAACATCGGCGCGGCGTTGCTGGTGACCGGATCTCTGTCCACCCTGCTGTGGCGCGACACCGCTGCCGAACTCCAGCTCGAGATCTCGGCGCGCCGCTGGACCAGCGTCGCCGCCCGGGTCACGCTCCCCGCCCTCGTTGCGGCCAGTGCGGTGCATCTCGCCCTCGCCTGAGGCGCCGCCGTTCCCGCTCGTAGGGGTGATCGATCTGGCCCCGGACAGGGTCAGACACCCCCGGCGTACAGGACGTCGCTGGTCGGCTGGTCGGAGCCGCCCTCAGGTTCGATGGTCACGGCCCAGCCGACGCCGTCGATGTCGTCGACGTCCAGCACCACGCGGACCATGCCGTCCGAATCTGGGGCGAACAAGCCCGCAGGTGCCACGCCTTCGTTGCGCAGGAACCACAGCTCGTAGACGAAACCGTTCCCGACCGGCGGAAGGTCGTTGCCGACGACGGCAACCTGGTCACGGTCGGCCGACCAGATGACCTGGAGGGTGCCGCGCTCGCCACCATCGAGGGTGGTCACGACGGCGTCGCGGGCCTCGAGCACCCCGTCGTACGGCGGCGTCGACGGGCGGACGACCATCACGCTCACGAAGAAAACGATCGCTGCGGCAGCCGCGCCCACGGCGGCCAGTGCACGTCGGTGGCGGCGCCACCACACCGGACCGACGACCTCGGACGGATCGGCACTCTCACCGGCGATCGGTGACAGCTGTCGCACCTCGCCGATCCGGACCAGGACGGAGGCTCGCAGCGACGGCGGCGGGGTTACGGCGACCACGCCGGCCAAGCGGGCGGCAACCTCACGGTGAGCGGCGATGTCGGCTGAGCAGACCTCACACGTCGGGTAGTGAGCCTCGAAGGCGCGGCGCTCCTCGTCGGTCACGGCATCGAGCGCGTAGGCGGCGGCGAGGTGGTGAAGATCCCCCGTCATGAGATCACCCCCAGCTGATCTCGGAGTTTGATCATCCCGTCGCGGATCCGTGTCTTGACAGTTCCCTCCGCGACACCGAGGAGAACGGCCACCTCCCGGTACGTGTGACCGCCGAAATACGCGAGCTCCAACGCTTCACGCTGCTTGTCGCTGAGCCGGGCGAGGGCGGCGTGGACCCGCTCTCGGTCCAGATCGCGCTCAACGCTCTCGGCAACCGCATCGTACGCGGCGACAGCGCGGCGGCCGTCGGCCTCCTCCCGATTCCGGCGCGACTGCTCTGACCTGACGCAGTCGACCGCGCGCCGATGCGCCACGGTGTGGATCCAGCTTCGAGCCGAGCCCCGAGCCGGGTCGAAGCGCGGAGCAAGCCGCCAGATCTCGACGAACACCGCCTGCGCCACCTCTTCGGCCATGGCCGGATCACGAACTATGCCCTTCACGACGCCGAAGACGGTGGCCGCGGTGAGGTCGTACACCTCAGCGAACGCCGCCTCATCGCCGCGACCGGACCGTAGCAGCGCAGCGTCGACAGGATCGGTCGCCGGAACGGGCGGCTCGTCAGAATCCAGCGGGGACGACAAAAGGCGAAGGCGACGCACGTCGTTCATCGTGCCACGAGAGAAGTGGGAGGAATGTCACTCATACCCGCTGTTCGGAGCCGAGCCCGCTCCGGATGGGCCAACGTGGCGGAGGTCCGCAAGGTGTCCGGGCCCGACCAATCCGGCCGACGCCCGGCTCCGAAGGCGGGGTGTGAAGACCGCAGTCTCCCCCCAACCAGCGGCTTTCGCGGCGGTGCCTCCAGGTGGCGGGTGCTGCGGCCGCGGGACCGGCGTCCGGTGCCTCCTCTCGGCCATCGTCGTCCCCCGGCCGCGGCGCTCGTCGCCGATCACCTGACGGACCGCCCGTCACTCGACCTGTCACTTCACGACGACCTGGGCGCGCATCGTGGGATGGATCTCGCAGAAGTAGGCGTAGGAACCGGGTTCGTCGAACGTGACGGTGAACTCTTCGGACTGGGCCAGGTCGCCCGACGCGAACACCAGTGCCGACCCGGGTCTGGACGTCACGGTGTGTGCGAACGGGTCGGTGTTGACGAATGTCACCGTGGCGCCCACGTCGACCGTCAGCTCTCGAGGGCCGAAGCGCGACGCGGCGATGGTGACGACTGGCGCCTTGTCCTCGCCTGCTGCTGGGTCCACATCGTCCTTGGCGCAGGACGCGAAAACGAAGGCCGCGAGGACGACGAAGATCGGGGTGCGCATGTGGTTCGGCATGACGCTTGTTCGGCGCCGGTCCCGAGGCGGATTGGTCGGAGGCGAAGAATCGGAGCGAGGAATCACCGCACAACGACCAATCCAGCCGGCCGTTCGGCTCCGAACCGGGGGCGTGGATCGAGATTCGACGCCACAAGTGTCCTATGGAGGAACACCGATGACCCCGATTCCCAAACGATTGCTCGCCGTCCTGCTTGCCGGCTCGCTCTTCGCTGCCGCGTGCGGCGGCGACGAGGGCACGGCCGAACCGGCCGACACCCCAACCACCGTTGCCCCAACCGATGCCACCAGTGACGGCACGGCCGACGACACCACGACGACCGCGGCGCCTGCCGACGACACCGGCGACGAGATGGCCGGCGACATCGTGCCGGCCGTCGATGACGGTGCATCCACGCTGCGGGCCGGCCTGACCAGCCTGCTGCAGGAACACCTGTACCTCACTGCGATCGCGCTCGAGACCGCTGTCGACGCCGGCGGTGACCTCGAGGATCCCGCTACCGCCGCCGCCGTGGCAACCCTCGACGAGAACTCGGTCGCGCTCGCCGACGCCGTCGGGTCGATCGCCGGAGCGGAGAACGGCGAGGCCTTCCTCGGCCTGTGGCGTGAGCACATCGGCTTCTTCGTCGACTACATGCTCGGCAAGGCGACCGGTGACGACGCCCGCGTCGAACAAGCCCGCATCGACCTCGAGGGGTACAAGGAGGCTTCGGCCGCCTTCTTCGAGGAGATCACCGGCGGCGCCGTCACCGCCGACCAGGTGAAGGCAGCGCTGGCTCCCCACACCGTGACCACCTTCGCTGCCATCGACGCCCTCGTCGCCGGCGACGCCGACACGTTCACGCTCGTCCGCGAGGCCGGACAGGTGATGCCCGACATCGCGGCCGCCCTCTCCGGAGCGATCGTGGCCGCCCTGCCCGACCAGTTCCCGGGCGACACCGAGAGCACCCCGGCCGCAACACGGGCCCTGCTGACCCACCTCCTCCAGGAGCACGTCTACCTCGCGGGCATCGCCCTCGAGCAGGCGGTCGAGGCCGGCGGCGACCTGGAGAACCCGGCGGTCGTCGCCGCCGTCGAGGCCCTCGACGACAACTCGGTCGCACTCGCCGACACCGTCGGATCGGTCGCCGGCGCCGAGAACGGGGAGGCCTTCCTCGGCCTGTGGCGTGAGCACATCGGCTTCTTCGTCGACTACACCCTCGGCAAGGCCACCGGCGACGATGCCCGTGCAGAGCAGGCCCGTACCGATCTCGACGGCTACAAGCAGGCGGCTGGCGCCTTCTTCGAGGAGATCACCGGCGGCGAACTGCGCGCCGAGGACCTAATCGCAAGTCTGGACGGCCACACCTCGACCGTCATCGCGGCGATCGACGCCCTCGTCGCCGGCGACCCATCGGCGTTCACCAAGCTGCGGATCGCCGCCCAGCACATGCCCGGATCGGCGGCCGCGCTGGCGAGGGCGATCGTCGCCGCCACGTCGTGATCGCTCAATCGACCGGATGACACCCCGCCGCCACTGATCGAGAGTCCCACCCCTCGAGCGTCGACGTCCTGCGACCATCGTGTCGCAGGACGTCGACGCCTACCTTGTCGCCTCCGAGAAGTGGCGTCGACGAGATAGCTGCGATCCGACCGCTGCTGCTCGCCTGTGGGCTCGACGAACGGATCAAGTGGGGCAAACCCTGCTACTGCCTCGACGACGCGAACGTCGTCCTGCTCCAGGAGTTCTCCGACCATCTCGCCCTCATGTTCTGCGAGGGCGTGCTCCTCCACGACCCCGGTGGGGTGCTCCACGCCCGGGGACCGAACACCCACGGGTCGAAACGCATGCGTTTCACGTCCGTGACCGACGTCGAGGCCCTCTCCGACACCATCATCGTCTACGTCCGAGAGGCCATCGCCCACGAAGAGGCCGGTGCCCGACTCCCCGAACGACCCGATGAGGAACTCGCACGCGAACTCGTCGACGGTCGTGCTCGGCGGACTGGTGCATCGTCTCTGGCTGATCGTCGCCAGCCCCCTGGGGTCGCTCGACGCCGACGAGGCCGTGACAGCGCTCATGGCCCAGCGCTTCCTGTCCTTGGAGCCGTCGGTGTTCTTCTGGGGCCAGCACTACGGCGGAACCATCGACGCCATGGTGACCGCCCCCGTGGTGTGGCTCACGGGCCCCTCCGTGGCCGGCCCCAAGCTCGTCGCCGTGGCGTTCTTCGCCGTCAGCTGCGTGCTCACCTGGCGGATCGGCCGGCACCTCTTCGACGATCAGACCGGCATCGTCGCCGCGTGTCTCCTGTGGGTCGCGTCACCGGCGGTGGTCTGGTGGTCCACCAAGACCCGCGGCTTCTACGGCGCCGGCCTCGTCCTCGCCCTCGCCGCCACCCTGATCGTGGTCCGCCTCAGCGGTCGGGCGGCTCCCGAACGGGATGCGGACCGGCGGGACCGGCGGGACATGGCCGCTCTCGGACTCGTGACAGGGCTCGCCTGGTGGACCACGCCGATCGCCTTCTTCGTCATCGTGCCGGTGCTCGTCGACGGCGCATGGCGGCGCCGGGACCTGTGGCGCTTCTCCGGGCTCGCCGCCGCGACCTTCGTCGTCGGCGGGCTGCCCTGGTGGGTCTTCAACGTGTCACGAGGATTCGCCTCCCTGCACTCCCCGGTCACCGCCGACATGTCCTACCTCGAGCGGCTGGACGGGTTCGTGTCCGTCGTGATCCCGATGCTCGCCGGGTTCCGGACGATCTACACGGCCGACTGGGCCGTCCCGCCTCTGGTGGCCGCCGCGGCCGGCGCGGGCGTCCTCCTCGTGGCGTGGCGTACCCGGCACCGCGCCTCGTTGCTGCTCGCCGTGCTCGTCGGCTACCCGATCCTGGCGGCGGTCTCGCCCACCACCGAGTTCGTCGGTGAGCCGCGCTACGCCTACTTCCTGGCCCCGTTCCTCGCCTTGCTCCTCGCCCACGCGGTGTCGCGGGGGCTGGGCCGCTTCGCTGTCGTGGTTCCCGGCGCTCTGCTCGTGGTCACGATCGTGGGCACGGTCGCCCTGGCCCGCTTCGGAGCCGACAGCCGACACTGGGACCTGGCAGCGCCGGCGACCGGCCCCCTGGTGGCGGCTCTGCACCGGGACGGGATCGACCATCTCCGGGCGGAGTACTGGCTGGCCTACCGCCTCACCTACGAATCCGACCTCGTCGCCGCGCCGACGGAGAGCTCACGCGATCGGACCATCGACGACGAGGTGCGGGACTCGGGCTCGCCGGTCGTGGCCTTCTACCGGGGCTCCGCGGCGGAGCGGCGCTTCGCCCACGACACCGGTTCAGCCCGGGTCATCTACGAAGACGACGACTACGTCGTCTACGTGGTGGCCCCAGACGACGGCCGGCGCGATCCACGGTCGGAGTGA
>RFFY01000648.1 GCA_003697065.1 Actinomyces sp.
CGCGCCGCCACCGGGGCGGGCGGTCGGGTGGAGGTGGGCCGTTCGCCCGGGGGAGGTCGGGTGCGTTTCGTCCTGCCCCTCGCCGCCGAGGCGGGCGACACCCCCGGCGGCGAGGGGGGTCGGGCGGCCGGCGCCCCGTCAGGTGGGGCCGGCGACGACCCCGGCGTCGCGTAGGCGCCGCCGCTCGGCCTCGTCGAGCCCCAGCTCGGTCAGAATGGCGTCGGTGTGCTCCCCGGCACGGTCGATCAGGGTCGGGGTGGTGGTGGGTGTCGCCGAGAAGCGGGCGACGGGGCGGGGTTGACGGATCCGCCCCATCCGGGGATGGACCCACTCGGCGAAGGTGGCGTTGTGGCGGATCTGGGGGTCGTCGGGCAGTTCGCCGACGCCTTGCACCCGGGCGGCCGGCACGCCTTCGGCGTGGAGACGGTCGACGAGGCGGTCGGTCGGCCACTCGAGGAAGGCGGCGGCGAGCTCGGCGCCCAGCTCCTCGTACCGCCCGGGCGCCGTGCGGCCGGCATGGGTGGCGTAGCGCTCGTCCTCGCACCAGTGGGGACGGCCGAGCGCCCGGTAGAGGCCGCAGAACTGGGCGTCGGTGATCACAAAGTAGACGAGGTGTCCGTCGGCGGTGGGTGTCAGCTGGTAGATCTGGCTCAGGGGCGTGCCCTCGGCGTCGACGTCCACGAGGGTGTGGGGGGCACCGGCGTCGGGCCACAGGAAGGCGACGGCGGCATCGAGCATGGCGACCTCGACATGCTGACCCCCGGCTCCCCGCTCCCGGGCGAAGAGGGCGGCGAGCACGGCGTTGGCCACCGACCAGCCCGCCGCCTTGTCGACGACGGCGTTGCGGACGAGATCGGGGATGGGGATCTCGGGGTTGACCTGGATGGCCACGTAGCCGGCGCGGGCCTGCAGGATCGGGTCGTAGACGGGGCGGTCGGCGTGGGGCCCGTCGGGTCCGTAGCCCGACAGGGAGCAGTACACCAGCGACGGGTTGACGCGCCGGGCGTGCTCGTAGCCGATGCCCAGCCGGTCGACGACACCGGGTCGCATGGCCTGCACCACCACGTCGGCGCGGGCGAACAGATCGAGCACGATCCCCACCCCCTCGTCGGTCGACAGATCGATCTGGATGGATCTCTTGCCCCGGTTGGTGTTGGCGGCGAAGGTGGTGATCCCGCCGCTCTCGTAGCGGGCCAGGCGGGAGAGGTCGCCGACGCCGGGGGGTTCGACCTTGATCACGTCGGC
>RFFY01000649.1 GCA_003697065.1 Actinomyces sp.
CGTGCGCATGGCGGTGGGACGCACCGACGACCGGCGCTGGCTCGACCTCGATCACGACACCCTGGTCGCCCGCCTCCTCGCCGAGGCCGACGCCACCCTGGGCGTGACCGGCCCCCCCGTCGCCGTCCGCGTCACTCCCTGGCTCGCCGCCCTGCCCCAGTACCGACCCGGCCACCTCGAGCGGGCACGCGAGATCGACGAGCTGCTCGCCGCCGAACATCCCGGCGCCGTGGTGGCGGGGGCGGCGTGTCACGGCCTGGGCCTGCCGGCCTGCGTCGCCCAGGGCCGCCGCGCCGCCACCAGCGTGCTCGCCCATCTCGCCTGACCCGGCGCGTCCGTGCGCCCGGCACGGTGACAAGCGGCACTGTGACGTGGCGCACATCGGCGTTCCCCCGGGGCGCCCGTCCATTACCGTTCCGTGACGGCTTCAGAGACCGGCGGGCCGGCGGATCCACCCGCTCCCCCGCCGCGTGCCCTCCATCACGACAGGAGCGTCCGCCATGTCCACACGGCACCGGACCACCCCTTCCGACATCCGCCTCGACTCCGGCGCGTCCGGCACCGCTTCGCGCGCCACCGGCGATGGGACCCCGCCGGCACGCCGGACGGGTCTGTGGCGCCGCCTGGCGGTCGCCGCCATCGTCCTGGCCGGCGCCACGGCGTGCACCCCGACCGAGATCGCCCTGTACCTGCGCTCGACGGCCCCTGTGGCCGACGCCTTGTCGGCGGACCAGCTCTACCGCCTCCGCATGTGCGAGTCGACCGACAACTACGGGGCCGTCAACCCCTCGGGCACCTACCGGGGCGCCTACCAGTTCGACCAGCGCACCTGGGACGACGTCGCCGGGCGCCACTTCCCCTGGCTGGTGGGCCGCGATCCCGCCACCGTCGAGCCCTGGTGGCAGGACGCCATGGCCCGGGCCCTGTACTCCGAACGGGGTGCCCAGCCCTGGCCCGTGTGCGGCAAGAAGATCTGAGCCGCAGGGTCGGAGCCGGGCGCTGCTGACCCATTCGGGGCGCGGACCTGCTTGACTCGCAGGCCGTGGACGCCGCCCAGTCCCCACCGACCGCCCCCGCCCCCGGCCCCCAGCGGAGCGCCGCCTCCCGACGGGCGCTCGCGGGGACGATCACCAGCGAGGTCGTCGCCCCGATCGGGGCCGGTCTCGCCGTGGCGGCGTCCGTGCCCCCCTGGGGCTGGTGGCCCCTGGCGGTGGCGGGCCTGGCCGGCTGGTACCTCCTGATGGCCCACCCGTCGGCGCGGGTCCGCTTCCGACGCTCGGCGGTGGCCGCGGCGGCCTGGCTCGTCCCGGCCACCGTCTGGATGCTCGACTTCAGCCTTCCGGGCTGGATCGTCGCCTCGGCCGTGTACGCCACCGGCTACGGCCTCGTCGGGGCTCTGTGCCCTCCCGATCCGGCGCGCCGCGCCCCGGCCTTCCCCGCCCTGTTCGTCGTGGCCGAGGCCCTGCGCTGGAACGTGCCCTTCGGTGGCGTGCCCCTGGCCACCCTGGCCATGGCCGAGGTGGCATCGCCGCTGGCACCCGCCACCCGCCTGCTCGGATCGCCCGGGCTGTCGGCGCTGACCGTCGTCGCCGGTGTCGCGGTGGCCGAGGCCGTCGCCGGACGCCGCCGCCCGGCCACGGTGGCGGCCCTGGTGGTGGCCGCGGGCGTCGCCGGCGGCGCTCTCGTGCCCCGGGCCGAGGTCGTCGGCACCCTCGACGTCGCCGTCGTGCAGGGGGGCGGACCCCAGCGCACCCGGGCCGACGTCTGCACGGAACGGGCGGTGTTCGAGCGTCACCTCGCCGCCAGCGCCCTCATCGAGGGTCCCGTCGACCTCGTCGTGTGGCCCGAGAACGTGGTCAACCCCACCCCCGACACCATCCCCACACCCCGACGCTGCGACGCCCCCCTCCTGCGCCACGACGAGGCGGCGACGACGCTCGCCGAACTCGCACGCGAGCTCGACGCCGTCGTGGTCGCCGGATGGTTCGAGCGGGCGCCCTCCGACGACGCCAACGTCAACTACGTCACCGTCGTCACCCCCGACGGGGACACGGTCGACCGCTACGACAAGGTCCGACTCGTCCCCTTCGGCGAGTTCGTGCCCCTGCGCTCCCTCATCGAGGCCTTCAGCGGCGAACTGCCCGCCCGCGACACCCGCCCCGGCGAGGGACCGGCCGTCGTCGTCGCCCCCCTCGACCCCGGCGACGGCGTCCGCCCCGTGCCCCTCGGGGTGAGCATCTCGTGGGAGGTCTTCTTCGACCACCGCTCACGCGACAGCGTCCGCCACGGAGCCGAGATCCTCCTCAACCCCACCAACGGGTCGAGCTACTGGCTGACCATCGTGCAGACCCAGCAGGTGGCGTCGAGCCGTCTGCGGGCCCTCGAGACCGACCGCTGGGTACTCCAGGCGGCGCCGACCGGTCTGTCCGCCGTGGTCGATCCGGCCGGGCGCGTGCGCGCCCGCACCGGCGTGGGGGAACAGGCCGTGTTGCGGGCCACCGTCGAACTGAGGCGGGGCACGACGCCAGCGGTGCGGTGGGGCCTGTGGCCCGTTCTCGGCACCGCCCTCGTGGTCCTCGCCGCTCTCGCAGCCCCGGCGATCCGCCGCCGGGCACGCTCGTCGGGCCCGCCACGGGCCGTCGGCGGCGCCTGAGGCCCGGGCGACCGCTGCCGCTCAGACCTCCACCGTCACCGTGACCGGCCCGTCGTTGACCAGCTCGACCAGCATGTGGGCCCGGAAGCGTCCCGTCGCCACCCGCGCCCCCCGGGCCCGCAGGGCCTCGACGACGGCCTCGACGAGGGGTGCCGCCTGTTCGGGTGGCGCCGCCGCGCTCCACGAGGGACGCCGTCCCCGTCGGGTGTCGCCGTAGAGGGTGAACTGGCTGACGACGAGGATCTCGCCACCCACGTCGGCCGCCGACCGGTTCATCACCCCGTGCTCGTCGTCGAAGATCCGCAGGTGCCAGATCTTGTCGGCGAGACGGTCGGCTCGGGCGGGCGTGTCGTCGTGGGTCACCCCCACGAACACGCACAGACCGGACCCGATCTCGCCCACCGGTCCGGACCCGGGATCGCCTCTGGATCCGCTCTCCGGCTCGACGACGAGAACCCGGGCCCGCCGCACCCTCTGGATCAGGCCGCGCACCGGTGGGACCCTAGTCGCCCCGGCTGTCGGTCCCCGCCGCCCCGGCCCGCCGGCTACCGGCGCGTCCGGTGCGACACCCGTCACCCGGGGTGGCCGAGCGCCGTCGCACCTGCCAGCATGGAGCGGCCCGTGCGACCACCCGTGCGTTCATTTGACGCCCTCCCCGCGGCGGTGAAGCCTTGACCACCATGTCCGCCGACCGTCCCCTGCGCGTCGCCCTGCTGACGTACCGGGGCAAGCCCCACGTCGGCGGCCAGGGGGTCTACGTCCGCCAGCTCTCCCGCGCCCTGGTCGAGCTGGGTCACCACGTCGAGGTCCTCGGCGGCCCGCCCTACCCCGAGCTCGACCCCCGTGTCCCCCTCACCCGCCTGCCCAGCCTCGACATCTGGAGCGAGCCCCACCCCATGCGCAAGCCGCGCCTGTGGGAATGGAAGGACTGGACCGACGCCGTCGAGCACCTGAGCTTCGACACGGGCAACTTCTCCGAGCCCCACGCCTTCTCCTGGCGGGCGTGGCGGGCCCTGCGTCACCGCCGCCACGAGTTCGACCTCGTCCACGACAACCAGACCCTGGGCTGGGGCATCCTCGCCCTGCACCGTGCGGGCTGGCCCGTCCTCGAGACCATCCACCATCCCATCACCGTCGACCGACGCCTCGAACTCGAGCACGCCCGCACCCTGCGCGAGCGCATCGGCAAGCGCCGCTGGTACGCCTTCACCCGCATGCAGACACGGGTGGCCCGCCGCCTACCCCGGGTCATGACGGTGTCGGCCTCGTCACGCGACGACATCCACCGTGATCACCGTGTTCCCCTCGACCGCATCCATGTGGTGCCCGTCGGGGTCGACCCCGAGGTGTTCTCGCCCCGGCCCGCCATCGCCCGCGTGCCCGGGCGTCTGATCACGACCGCCAGCGCCGACGTCGCCATGAAGGGCCTGCGTTTCCTGCTCGAGGCCGTCGCCAAGCTGCGCACCGAACGTCACGTGGAGCTGACCATCATCGGTCGACCCAAACCCGACTCCGCCGCCAGCCGCACCCTGAGCGAGCTCGGCCTCGACGAGGTCGTCACCTTCGTGTCGGGCGTGCCCGAGGAGCGCATCGTCGAGCTCTACGCCGAAGCCGAGCTGGCGGTCGTCCCCTCCCTGTACGAGGGCTTTTCCCTGCCGGCCATCGAGGCCATGTCGTGCGGGGTGCCCCTGGTCGCCACCACCGGCGGCGCCCTGCCCGAGGTGGCCGGCACCCACGGCGAGACCTGCTTTCTCACCCGGCCCGGCGACAGCGAGGCCCTGGCGTCGGTGCTGCGGGACGCCCTCGACGACCCGGCGTGGCGTGACCGGGTCGGGGCCGCCGGTCGCCGCCGCGTGATCGAGCAGTGGTCGTGGCGCCACACCGCCGAACGCACCGTCGAGCAGTACCGGGCCCTGCTGGCCGAACACCCGGGGGCCGCCACCGCCGAGCGGAGCGTCCCATGCTGACGGTGGACTACGACCGTCTCGACCTCACCCCCGGCGATCTCCTCCTCGATCTGGGGTGCGGCTTCGGCCGCCACGCCTACGAGGCCCTCGCCCGCGGCGCCCACGTCGTCACCTGTGACATGGCCCGACCCGAGCTCGAGAGCATCCGCGACACCCACCCCCTGCTCGTCGAGCAGGGAAGCGTCGCCGCCGACCTCACCTGCGCCCCGGTCAACGGCGACGGGACGCGTCTCCCCTTCGCCGACGCCACCTTCGACCGGATCATCGCCTCGGAGGTGCTCGAGCACGTCCCCGACGACGCCGCCGCCTACGCCGAGCTGGCCCGGGTGCTCAAGCCCGGCGGGATCCTCGCCGTGACCGTCCCCTCCTGGCTGCCCGAACGGGTCTGCTGGGCCCTGTCGTCGGACTACCACGCTCCCGCGGCCGAAGGCGGCCACGTGCGCATCTACACCCGCCGCCGGGTGCGGGCGTGCCTGCGGGCGGCCGGCCTGGTGCCCGGTGCCTCCCACCGGGCCCACGCCCTGCACTCGCCCTA
>RFFY01000650.1 GCA_003697065.1 Actinomyces sp.
GGGCGGGCCGGGGGGTCCCCAGGTCGGCGAACACCTCGTCGGTGTGTTCCCCAGGGTGGGGCGGGCGACCGACGGGACCGACCCGCTCGCCGTCGTATTCGACGAAGCCCGACGCCAGCTTCATGACCGACCCGTCCTCGAGGGTCACCTCGTCGAAGGTGCCGCGGCTGGCGAAGTGGGGGTTGGCCAGGACCTCACCCGGGGGGAGGATGGGGGTGCAGACGATGCCGCGCCGCTGGGCCTCCTCGGACACCTCGATCATCGTCATGTCGGCGAAGTGGGCGGCGTAGAGGGGGTTGAGGACGGCGTCGGCGATGGCGAAGCGCCCCATGAAGGTGTCGTACTCGGGGTCCTGGAGGTAGTCCGGCTCGCCCATCCAGGCCCGCATGGCGTGCCACTGGCGGGGGCTGAGCACGACGAGACGCACGTAGCCGTCGCGGCAGGGGATGATGGTGTAGACGGGCCCGGGACCGGCGCGGGTCTCGTTGACCGGCATGCCGGCGTCGAGGGTGCGGGTGGCGTTGGGCAGCGACCAGTCGCAGATCTGGGCGACGGCCTCGTTGGCCGACACGTCGATGACCTGCCCCCACCCCGTCGCCGCCTGTTGGCGCACGGCGCACAGCACGGCGAAGGCGGCGAGCACCGAGGCGGTGTCGTCGGCGATGACCCCGGGCGGGACGAGGGGTTCGCGCTCGGGGAGACCCGCCTTGAAGGCCATGCCACCGGTGGCCTCGAGCACGGTGTCGGGGACGTCGCGGCCGGCGTAGGGCCCCAAGCGGCCGTAGGCGGTGATGGAGCAGACGATCAGGTGGGGATGGGCGGCGGCCAGCTCGTCGGCGTCGAGGCTCGTCCCCGTGCGGGTGCCGGGCTCGGCCGAGTCGACGACCACATCCGCGTGGCGGCACAGCTCACTGAAACGCTCCCGGCCCGCCTCCGCCGCCAGGTCGAGTTCGACACTGCGCTTGCCCGCGTTGCGGAAGGTGAAGAACAGGGAGTGGTCGCCGTGGCGGGGCGGCAGGTGCCGCGACGCGGCCCCGCCGGGGGGTTCGACCTTGACGACGTCGGCGCCCAGGTCGGCGAGGAGGCGGCCGCACAGCTCGCCCCGGTCGACGGTGAGGTCGACGACCCGCAGGCCGGCCAGTGGTCGTTTCGGCACGTTCCCTCCCGCGCTCCCCCTACTGTGGGGGCGAGCGTAGATCGGGGGA
>RFFY01000651.1 GCA_003697065.1 Actinomyces sp.
CCTCCGTACAGCGAGGACTTCGAGCGGCGCTGTACGGAGGCGCCTCGAACTGGCTGGCGGCGGCGGGGGCGAAGGGGGGCTGGGTGTTGGGGAACACCACGTAGGCGACGACCCCGTCGGCCTCCTGCTCGGCCAGGCGACGGCTCATCGACCAGTTGCGGTCGGCGTCGAGCTCGGGATCACCGTCGACGCCGACGTTGCGCACCGACCGCCCCTGGGCGGCGAACATCTCGTCCAGGCGACGTTGCTGCTCCTCGATGGCGTCGGCCCAGGCGTCGAAGTCGTCGTGGTAGCGGGACTCGAGGTAGGGCTTGTAGTCGCGCAGGGCCGCCCCGGCGTGGGTGTCGGCCGAGATGACGATGTGGTGTCCGCTCACCGCTCACCTCCTCCTTCGCCGGGGAAGGGGATCCCGTACTCGTCGAACCACCAGCGGGCCTTGCGCACGGCGTCGGGCGGGGTGCGCAGATCGGGGTCCTGGTGCAGGTCGGCGGGGGTGGGGCCGATGCGGGCGGCGATCTCGCTCAGGCCCTCGAGATCCATCCGGTAGCACTCGACGGCGTTGAGCCCGAGGAGGCGGCGGGTGTCCTCCACCGACACGTCCCGGAAGTCGCTGGTGAGGCGTTCGACGGTGTGGGGCCACGAACCCTCGGGGTGGGGGTAGTCGGTGCCCCACATCAAGGCGTCGATGCCGTTCACGTGGCGTCGACGGATCTCCTCGCGCGACATCGTCGAGGCGCCGATGAAGACGTTGGTGCCGACGTACTCCGACGGCAGGCGTGACAGCAGACCCTTCACCTTGGCCGACAGCTTCTTGATCTTGTAGCTGGCCCCGAAGTTGACATCGGCCTTCCACAGGAGGTCGCCCACCCACCACGAGCCGCACTCCACCACGGCGTAGCGCAGGCCGGGGAAGCGGTCGAAGGTGCCCGACAGGAGCAGGTGCCACAGGGTGCGGTAGGTCCAGAAGGGGACCTCGTTGACGTAGATGGCGATGTTGTCGCCGTAGGCGTCGAAGTCGGCCTCGCCCGAGTGGGTGTGCACGACCAGGCCGGCGTCCTGACAGGCGGCCCACACCCGGTCGTAGTGGCGGCTCGAGTAGGGCGGGAACCCGTGCCACATGGTGGGGATCATGATCCCCCGGATGCCGGGCTTGTCGGCGAGCCACTCGATCTCGGCGACGGCCCGGTCGATGTCGTGGGTGATGGGCACGAGGGCGACACCCGCCCGCCGCACCGGGTTGGTGGCGCAGAAGTCGACCAGCCACCGGTTGTGGGCACGGGCGCCGGCGAAGGCGAGCACGGGATCGGTGATCTGACCGGCGTGGAGCCCGGCGCCGAAGGGCGGGGACTCCTGTCCGGTGACGGCGTCGGCGTCGGCGAAGATGACCTCGCCCGCCACCCCGTCGGCGTCGAGCTCCTTGTCGCGCACCTCGGGGTCGTGGCCGCCGCGCAGGCCCTCGGCGTTCTCGCTCTCCCAGCGGGCGATGAACTCGGCGTTGGTCTCCTCGGCCAGGCGACGATGCTCGTGGCGTTCGGCGACGTAGTCGTCGAAGGCGTCGAGGACCCCGGGGTCGAGATAGGGCCGGTACTCCTCGCAAGGAAGCCCGGCGTGGGTGTCGGACGACACGATCACGTAGGGACTCGTCGTGTCGGGACCACTTGCGGTGTCGCTCATCGGCACGCCTCCGTCGTCGGCGGGGCGGAACCCCGCAGCGCCTGGTGGCCCTCTACGCTTGCACGTTCCTGACGGTGTGTCAGATCCCCCCACCCGTAGCGGCTCCCTAGGCTGAACCCTTCCCGACGCGGAGGTGCCGGTGACCAGCCCCAGCCCGTTCCAGATCATGCACTCGATGGCGGCGGACCGCGAGGGCCTCTCCGACGCCCACATCAACCGCGAGACCCGACGGCGCGTGTGGGCCTTCGCCCGCCCCTACGCCGTCATGATCGCCGCCTTCGTGGCGACCGTGATCGCCTCGACCGCCATCGGTCTGGCCCC
>RFFY01000652.1 GCA_003697065.1 Actinomyces sp.
CGTTGCGGATGATCTCGGCGGCGGCACCGGCGTAGGGGACGGCCACCATCTCCTGGTCGAACTCGTTGGTGTAGATCAGCCCGTGCCCATCGACCACGTTCCACCCCGGCAGCACCTCCAGGATGTCCGCGAACTCGGGATCGTGGGCGACGGTGAGCGCCTGGTTGGCGCGTCGCACGATCCCGGGGTTCGCCGCCAGCAGCCTCCCCCAGGTGGTGATCACCTCGCCCCACGCCTGGGCGAATGGCGCCATGACCCGCACCATGTCGTGCCACTGCTTCTTGGTGGCCATCGACACGAGCACCTCGTTGGTGGCGTCCATCGCCCGTGTCTTGGCCAGCATGTCGATGGCTTCGAGATCGAAGGGGCCGAACTCCTCACGCCGTGCCACCTTGCCGAGGCGGTACATCAAAGAGCGCCGCAGGTCCCGGGGGAGCCCCTCGGGGATCCGCCCCAGCAGGGTCTGGGCCGCCTCGGCGGTGAGGTTCGGCGCCTCGGCGTTGATCGCCTTCCAGTACTGCTGGCGGAACATCGGACTGCGGGAGAGGTAGGAGGTGGGGCGTTCGACGATCGCCGAGCCGAGGGCCCGCAGGGCCGCTCGGAAGCCCCGGATCTTGTCGGCCTCGGAGCCGCTGTAGACCTCCCGCAGGGCCTTCACCACCCCCACGTGATTGCCCTGGGCCAGGTACTCGTCGGCCAGGAGCGTGGCGAACTCGTCGGTGGAAGCCCGCAGCGACGGACCGGCGGCGGCGAAGGCGGTGATGGTGTCCTTGCCGTCCAGTGTCGGCATCTTGCCGGTGACGATCGCCTGGATCAGACGGGGGTCGGGAGAGGCGCCCCTCCCCGGGGAGGCCTTGATGGCGATGCGTTCCCGCAGTGAACGCAGGTAGATACGGAGGTCCTCGGAGATCTCGCCGTTGGGGCCGAGGCGGAAGTTCACCGGCCGCCCCGCATCGGCCGCCATCACCTCCGACAGGTCCTGGAGGCGCTGGGCCACCCTGGGGTTCTCCATGATCCAGCGGGCGACATCGGCATCGGAGGCGCCGGAGGCGACCAGGCGGGCCAGGTCGTCACGGTGCAACTGGGCCAGTTCCCCCGCCCACGCCTCGGCATAGTTGGCGGCGCCGGGGGAGACGAGGGTGTAGACCTCGCCCATGGAGCGGCGTAGGCCCTCGCGCTGGGCCTGGCGTACCGTGGTCAGCCAGCTCTGGGCGGGGCCGACGATGGAGGCGGCGAACTCGGCGGAGTCGTCCAGGGGTGACCCCAGCACGTCGGTCTTGACGCCCTTGCGGCCCGTCACCCACGCCAGCCACGCCAACGGGGACGAGACGAGCGAATCACCGCCACTGGCGGCGATACGCCACTGCTCGTCGGCTGTCACCTTCACCACGTACGCGCCCTTCATCAGCACGGCGTACTTCCAGACCTTGGAGGTGATGAGGTCCATGAGGGCGACCGGCAGGCGTTCACGCCCGGTGCGCCGCCACAGCAGGGGTCCGATGACCCGTCCCAGCGGGGTCTCCCGGGACACGAGGCGACGGATGCGCCGCAGGTCGTCGGTGGTCGGCACCGGCACCGACGACGACAGCAGCTCGGAGACCAGATGGGGGGTGGGCGCCTGGATGGCCTCGCCGTTGGCGACAGCGAAGGGGTTGACGTTGCGGCCGGCACTGTCGACGAAGTAGGCGCTCAACTCCTCCTGGGTGTTGTGGAAGAAACGGGTGAGGTCGTCGGCGAGGCGCCGTGCCCTGCGGGTGGCGGTGTCGAGTTGGGAACGGTGATCCCACAGGAAGTCCGCCAGCTTCTCGGGCTCATCGACCAAAGCGGCGGCCTGGTCGCGCAGGGACTTCCCGGTGCGGGGGGAGCGTCCGGCGGAGAGGTTGCCGATGACACCCAGGCGCTCCTCTTCGCTCATGTGACCGATCCGGTAGCGCAGGGCGAAGCGGGTGCTCACCTTGAGGCGGTCGAAGATCCCGGCGAGCGAATGCCGCTCGCGTGCCAGGGCGTTGTCGAACACGAGGCGGTTCACCTCGCCGGCCACCTCCTCGAAGATGACCTGCTTGCGCGCCTGGGAGTTGGCGGCCATGGCGAGATCGTCGAGGATCTGGCGCCGCCGCTTGGTGGGCACCATGGCGTTGGCCATGAAGTCCTGCGCCCAGCGCCAGGTGCCGTCCAGGTCCGACATGTCGAGGGGCTTCGTGTCGGGCATCTGGGAGATGAGGCGGTTCGTCCAGCGCCAGCGACTCAGCAGGGGTGTGGTGGAGCGCAGCCCGAACGCCCCCAGGGTGGGGATGCCACGGGCACTGCCCCCCTCGATGGCCGAAGCGAGGGTGCTGGCGATGAAGCGCGCCGCATCGTCAGCGGACCCGGCGGTCTCCGGGGTGGTCTGGGCGATCAGGGACGCCAGCGACACCGGGATGCGGCCGTGGAAGGCGTTCATCACCTCCTCGGTGGTGTTCACATTCACCAGGCGTCGGGCGATGAGGCGCCCCCGCCAGCTATTCGCCCACTCGGCCGCGGACGGGGTGAAGATGCTGCGCCGCCACCAGGTCTCCAGCACCGACGGCCGGGTCGGGTCGAAGCGCCCCAGCACCGGCAGCGCCCGTATCCCGGGCACGGAGCGGACGGTGCCGGCGGCCGCCACCGCCTTGTCGGCCGCCAACTCCCCGGGGCCACGGAAGGCGATGTAGGCGTCGCCGAGGCCGGAGACGAAGTCGAACATGCGGTCGCCGCCCCAGCGGTCGGCGCCCACCCCGTAGGCGAAGGTCCGGCCGAAGGTCAGGCGCCGCCCCGCCGCGTCATAGACGTTGACCGACGCCTCCCGGCGCTGGCGCTCGGCCACCGCGGCGGCCGACGGGAACCAGCCGCTGGACAGGTCCGTGGTCAACTCGACACCGAGATCGGTGGCGGCGGCACGACGCAGCACCGTCTGTGGCGCCACCGCGGACTCCACCAGCGCCTGGGTGCCCATCGTCGCCAGGGCAGCCTGGGGGGACACCACCGTGGCGGCGACGGAACCACCGGCGGACAGCACCTGGGCGGCGCCGACGCCGGCGGTGACACCGGCACGCGCCACCGGCGACACCGGCACCGCCCCCGTGGTGGCGCGGGGGCCGTGGGCGACGAAACCGCCACCGGCGGACCCCATGCCCGCCTGGGTCATCGCCACCTGACCGGCGAGGGTGTTGCCCGCCTCGCGGAGGCGCTTGAGCCCGTCCCCCAGGGCGTTCTGGAAGTACTGGCGGGGGAAGTCCAGAGTGGAGGCCGACACCCGCACCCCGGTCTTGAGGGCGGGCAGCACCCCACGGTCCATCACGAAGTCGATGCCGCGGGTCAGCCAGGAGTTCTCCTTGGGGTCCTGGTACTGCTTCACCAGCTTGACGATCGAACCGAGGTCGATGTCGTCGGGCAGGCCCATCCGCACCGACGGGGGGATCGCCGCCAGCAGGTTGCGCACCGTGGGTGAGCGGTCGCCGAAGCGGTCCAGGGAGCGCAGCTTGGACACCTCGATCATCGCCGCGGTGACCGCCCGGGGCGGCAGCACCCGCGCCGGCGTCGGTGACTTGGCCGCCTCGACGACCTGCTCGTGGGTGACCCCGTAGGCGGCCGGGTCCGCGCCGATGCGACGGACCGCCTCGGCCATGTCCGACATGCGCAGACCGGCACGGCCGATCACCGCGATGCGACTCCAGCCGCTACGGGGCGCCGCCTCGTCGAAGGCCTTCAGGGCGGTCGGGTTGCCCTCCACCCAGGAGATGAACGCCTGGGCGGCCGCCTCGGCGGCCACCTGCGACGCCTCCGGGGTGTCCGCGTCCACCCCCGCGGCCGCCAGGTCCACGACGGTGCGCGGGTCTATCCACCACCAGGTGCGGGCGAAGTTCAGGATCCTGTGGGCCACATCGGCGGTGCGGTCCGCGGTGGCGACCAACTGGCGGGACGCCACGCGTTCGAGTTCGTCGGCGCGGGCGGCATCCGCCATCTCCGCCCCCACAGGGGGGAACAGGATCGTCACAGCACCGTGATCCCCGCTCGACGACTCATCTCCGCCACCAGGCGGGCCAGCTCGGGGTTCCCCGAGGCGCGGGCGATGGCGGCGAGACGCGCCAGGGTGGCGTCCTCGGCCGACACCCCCATCACCGCCGGCGCGGACGGCCCCGGACCCGACGGCAGGCCGGCGGTCACCGGCTCATGGGGCCGGGGAGCGAACGGGTCACCGACATCAGGCAGGGGCACCTGCTGCTGGGCGCGTTCGAGGGCCGCCTTGGCCCCGAACTCCCCGGTGGCCGCCGCCTTCGCCGGCTGGGCCTTCGCCCCCGTGTTCGTCCGCTTACGCCGCGCCACTCGGCACCTCCCCCGGGACGGTCGCCTGGGCGAGGCGCAGGCGGGCCAGCAGCGAGGTCAGGTTCGTCTGGGCAGCGTTCGGCCCCTGGATCGCCGGGGGAACCTCGGCGCCGGGGGAGATCCCCGGCATCGTCTCGGGCGCACCCGCCGGCGCCTCGGAGGCCTGGCGCTGCTGGGCCTCGGCCTGCACCTGCCGGTAGGCCTCGATGAGCTCCATCCGGTCCGACGACACCAGCTCCACCAGGCGGGCCAGATCGGCGGTGGACAAAGGCGACTGGTCACCGGGCAGGGTCGCCTCCTGCTGCACTCGCTGCAGGAAGGCGTCCACGAGGCGCTCGGTGGTGATCCGGTCCTTCTCCGCCTCCACGTCGGGGACCATCGGGTCGATCTCCATGAAGGTCTCCCGCGACAGGGTGCCCATGCCCTGGCGCTGGCCGGCGCCGATCACCGTCCCCTGCGAATCCGCCCCCGCCAGGGCGTACGACACCGACGACAGGGTGGATTCCCCCCACAGGTCCGCCGGCACGTAGGTGACCTTGCGGGTGGCGGAGCCGGTGACCACGAAGCGGGTGCGGCGGGTCCGTGGCCACCAGGCCGCCTCCACCTTCGCCGCCACCTCGTTCTCGAACTGGAGAGCCTCCGCCAGCAGGTCCTGGGCCTCGGAGACATCGAAGTCGATCATCTCCCCCAGCAGGCGCCCGCCCTGACGGGCGGTGCGGGCGTTGGTGGGCAGCTCCCCGCCGAACTCGGCGGGGATCAGCCCCGTGATGCGGATGTTGCGCTCCAGGTCACTCAGTCCGATGCGCGACGCGAACTGGGGGTCCAGTTGGCGGAACTCCATGCGCCCGCCCTCCACCTTGCCCGGGATCCCCTCCAGGGGCTCGGGGCGCTGCACGATGCGCACCGACTCACCGGGGTTCGACACCGCCCACGCCTCCGAGAAGATCGACTTCTGCAGGGCGATCCGGCTCAGGGCGTCGATCTCGGCCATGCGGCGGTACATGCCCACCACCTGCTCGTAGCGCCCCATCGGCTCCGCCGTCAGCGACACCCCGCCGGGGGCGACCACCAGGGGCATCTCCGCCCGGTTCGGGGCCGTCGAGATCACCTCGGTGAAGCGACTCTGACGGGGCACGGCGGCGAGATCATGGTCCCGCTCGTGGGGGTCCAGGGTGCGGGACGCCAGCACCGTGATCTGCTCGGCGTCCACGTAGGTGATCCAGTCGAAGAAGGTGTCGTCACGCACCCGGCGCCGGTCCGCGATCCGGGCCGCCACCTCGGGATGGCGCCGGCGCAGCCACCCCACCGGGCGACGGATCACGATGATGGCGTCCTCCTTCAGCGGATCCGAGGGGTCCGCCGGGTCCGTCGCCGGGTAGAAGCCCCGGGGGTCCACCACCGTCCAGCGGGGGCCACCCAGGGAGCGCCGGCGCCCCAGGTCCGGCAGGATCAGCACCGGCGCCGCCGAATAGGCCGCCAGGTGACGGGCGCGGGTGCGCATCTTGCGGGCCAGGGCGTTCTCGTCGTGCATCGAGCGCCAGGCGTCCCGGCGCATCCGCGCCCGCTGGCGCTGGGCACGGCTCTCCCCCAGGGGGTAGACCCTCGTCACCGGGAACACCGAGGCGATCCGCATCGCCTTCTGCTCGATCGCCACCATGATCTGGTTGGCGACGGCGGGGCGCTCCTCGGTGGACAGCTCCGGCAGCGGCACCGTGATCGTCCCGTGGTACAGGGCCGCCAACTCGTTCATGCGGGCCTGACGTGACGCCCCGTTGGAGGACCTCTCGTCGAGCAACTGGACGATCTCTTCGGGGGTCCTCATCGCCTCACCTCAGCCACGACGGCGCCGGTTGCCCCACCGGGCGGTAGTCCACCGTCTCCGGCTTCACCTTCGGCAGGTTCAAGCGGTACATCCAGTATGCCATCAGAGCATCATCGGACTGGTGAGGCGTCGGCCAGCGCAACGCCTCGTCGATCAGGCGACGCGAGATGATGAACCCCTCCGAATCCCCCTTGTAGGGCAGGCGCACCTTCCCCCAACGGAACTGGTTGCGCATCGCCCAGAACCCGTGCTCGGGGTCCTGCTTGTTGTGGCGGTGGGTGTAGTGCGGGATCACCATCACCGAGAAGCGCATCATCCACATGCGCACGAACTCGTGCTGCAGCAGGTAGCGCTGGGCCGTGTTCACCTCCACCACCCAGGCGATGATTGGCCGGCGCATCTCGATCGAGCGCAACTGCCAGGTGTGCATCATCCCGTAGAACTCGCCGTTGGCGGGATTGAACGACAGCAACTCCCCCGCCGTCAACGGGCCCTTGTACAGGTCGATCAGGTGGTCGATGTCGGGTTCCGGCTCGTTGACCCACCATTCGATCGCCCACGAACCCGTCGAGGAAGGGTCCACCGACGCCACCGACACCGCGTTCGCCGGCAGGGCCGCGGGGAACTGGAGGCGGTCCCGCTCAGTGTCGGTGCATCCGACGTACTCCACCCCGTCAGCCGTCCCCCCGGCGATCCAGGCGTACTCCACCAGACGGGACCCCGACGCCACATCCTTCTGCTGATACAGCACGTCGAAATTGCGTTGATCCGCCGCCCGCTTGCGCTGGAGCTCCCGCCACGGCAGGCGCACCGGATCCAGCAGACACCCCGACCCCGGCACCCACCGCCCCTCCTCATCGAAACGGGCCGGCGGATCCGTGCGCGCATGCAACCCCCGGCAGTGCTCGTCGAAGTGGGCCGGGAAGCACACATGGTGATACATCCGGTGACGGACCTCATTGCCCTCGTCATCGAGGTCCACCACCTCCACATCCAGGCGGTTGCGGTACAGGTCATTGGCGTCGATGCGCTGCCCCTGCAGCACGAACAGCCCCCCGGGCTCCACCCGGGTCTCCGCCTCGTCGGTGAACCAGGTCACGAACTCCTCGGAGATCGTCTGCGCCAGCGTCTTGCGGGTCACCAGGTCATCCCACACCACCAGATCCACCCGGTTGCCCAACTGATCCGAATCCCGCCCGTAGGCCTGCCACGTCGGCTCCTTCTGCCCCGTGTCCGCACCCCCGGGCAGCTCCACCTCGAACTGGTCCATCTGCCACAGCCACCCCTGCTCGGCGGGGCGGAAGCGCCCGTAGTCCGCCGGCAGGGTCGCCACCGCGTCTGTCGCCAACCCCAGATCCAGGTCCCGCCTCGTGGCCGTCAGCGGCCTCGTGCGCACGAACGACTGGCGCAACCTCTTCGTGTACCGGGAGGCCAGGCGGTGCGTGGCGGATCCGTGCAGTCCCCGGATCCGCCGGTCCCTCACCGTCAACCAGGCGCAGAAGTCATGCATGAACAACTGCGACTTCCCCGACCCCGGCGGAGCGTTCACCACCACGTACTCCCGCTCGTCGGAGCACCACAGCTTCCACAGGCGATCGAAGGCGGCCGTCCGCCACGGGGTGCGCCGCACCCCGAAGTAGGTCTCGCAGAAGAAGTGGAAGTCCTCGATGCCCCGCCGGGCCCGCTTCGACAACTCCCCCCAACGCAGAGGCGGCCCCACCTCGGCGGCCTCGGCACCGGGCGGGGCGTCATCGAGGCGCACCTGCACACCGGCGGCCACCTTGCGGTCCTCGGTGGTCGCCCACGACTCCGACACCCCCACCGCCGCCGCCGCATCCCGGCGGGTCCACTGCTCCCCGAAGCGGAGACGGTGGTACTCCAGGCGGGTCTCGAAGGGTATCCGGCCACGTCTTGCCATCGCTGTCGCAGCGTACTACCGTGACGGTGCCTCCCTTGCGGAGGTGCTGATCCTCCGGGTCAGGTTCCACATACACACCCGTCGCCGGGATGTTCACCGGAGGCCCCGCCTGCTGGCGGGGCCTCTGGCGTTGGCGGCGGCGATGGTGGTTGCGGCGGTGGCGGTGGCTGCGGCGATGCCGGTGGCTGCGGCGATGGCGGTGGCTGCGGCGATGCCGTCTGTGTCGCGTATTTCCCGGCGCAACCCCTGCGGGCCCGCCGCCCCGGAGCGTCGGCACCTGCCCACCCTACGCGTTCGCCC
>RFFY01000653.1 GCA_003697065.1 Actinomyces sp.
AAGGCGGCCGCGTCGGCGTCGGCGGGGTCGGCTCCCCCGCCGCTCGACGGGGTGGCCGCAAGAGTGGTCGTGGCCGGGAGGGAGGCCGGCGGGGCTGTCGTCGACTCGTCGGCCCGAGCCGTCGCCGCCGGTGCGTCCGGCCCGGTCGCGGCCGTCGGGCCCGCATCGTCGGCCGTGCCCCCGCAGGCTCCGGCGACCAGCACCACCAGCATCAGCACCGCCGGCACCCGGATCGACGGGCAACGCCGCACGGTGGGTTCACGAAATCCGCGTGTCCACGTCACATCGTCCTCGCGTCGGCGTCGTGAGCGTGATCCTTAGGCCCTCCGTCGCCGTCGGTCGACCGGTCAAGCGCCCCGAGGCCCGGCCACAGGGGCGGGGACCGGGGTCAGGTCGAGCACGGCCCGGGTACCGCCCAGCGGCGAGGCGTCGAGCCAGACGCGGGCGCCGTGGGCCTCGGCCACCGCCTTGACGATCGACAGGCCCAGGCCCGACCCGGGCAGGGTCCGCGTGGACTCCAGGCGGTGGAAGCGGTCGAACACGGCCTCGCGCTCCCCCTCCGGCACACCCGGTCCGGCGTCGTGCACCTCGAGGCGCCGACCGTCGACCACCACCCGCACCGGTGTGTCCGGAGGCGAGAACTTCACGGCGTTGTCGACCAGGTTCCGTACCGCCCGCGCCAGGGCCTCGCGCCGGACCTCGACGGGGGCGGTAGTCACCACCTCCAGCTCCACCGACCGGCCGCTGCGACGGCGTACCCGCTCGACCACCGCCTCGGCGATCTCGTCGAGGGTCACCAGCGAGAGAGGCTCGTCGGCGCGTACGTCGGTGGCGGCCTCGACCAGCTCGGCGACCAGCTCGCCGAGCTCGACCGCCTCCGCCTCGAGGTCGGCGAGCAGAGCGCGGCGGTCGTCGGGATCGAGCTCGTCGAGCCGGCGGAGCACCTCGAGGTTGGTCCGCAGACTCGTGAGGGGGGTGCGCAGCTCGTGGGAGGCGTCCATGACGAGACGGTGCTGACGGCGCCGGGACTCCTCGAGGGCGGCGAGCATGGCGGCGAAACTGGCCGACAGGCGCGCCACCTCGTCACCACCGCCGGTCACCTCCACCCGTTCGGACACGTCGCCGGTGGCGGCGATGCGCTCGGCGGCACCGGTCAGGCGACGCAAGGGACCCACCAGACGACTCGCCGACACCCACCCGACGAGGGCCGCCAGGGCCGCCATCAGCGCCCCGATCACCAGGACACGGCTCCGCAGGCCGGCGACAGCCGCGTCGACCTCACCGAGAGGTCGGGCGATCTGCAGGTAGCCCTCGCGCAACGCCACCGTCACCATGCGATAGTGCTCACCCCCGACGTCGACGTCGGCCAACTGGGGCCCCGAGCGTGCCGCCTCCAGGACGGCGGAGTCGACCGGGAGCTCGGTGTCGTCGAGCACCACCGCCACCCGACCGTCGGGGCCGACGAACTGGGCCACGGCGTCGAAGGCCACCAGGGCCCGGAACACGTCGTCGCGGGGTCCGATCCGTCGCGGGCCACCACGGGGCGCCGGAAAGGTACCGGGGAACCCCGACGGCGCCGGCTGGGTACCCGTCAGCGGCGCCACCCGCTCGAGCAGATCGACGTCGATGCGGTGACGCAGTTCCTGGCGCGCTGAGCGCACCGCCAGCACCCCGACCAGGGCCACGGCGACCACGACCAGGCCCGCCACCACGGCGGCGAAACGCAGGCGGAGGCTCATCCCCCGTCCCCTGCTCCCGCCCGTGCCCGGTGCGTCTCGTCGTCGTCCGCACGCGCCACATAGCCCACGCCCCGCACGGTGTGGATCAGGCGCGGCTCCCCCCGAGCCTCGGTCTTGCGACGTAGATAGCCGATGTACACGTCGAGCGTCTTCGACTCGACGTCGAGTTCGTCGCCCCAGACCCGCTCGTAGATCACGCCCCGGTCGAGCACCACGCCGGCGTTGCGGACGAGGAACTCCAGCAGGTCGAACTCGGTGCGGGACAGCTCGATCACGCGCCCGGCCCGTTCGGCACGACGCCCCGCCACGTCGACGACCAGGTCCGCCAGGCGCAACAGGTCCTCGTCGTCGGTGCCACCGAGATGACGGAGCCGGGCACGGACCCGCGCCAGCAGCTCCTCGAGGGCGAAGGGTTTGACCAGATAGTCGTCAGCACCGGCGTCGAGCCCGGCGACCCGGTCGGGTACCTCGTGGCGGGCTGTCAACATGACCACCGGGGTCGTGTCGCCGCGCTCGCGCAGGCGGCGGCACACCGTCAACCCGTCCACGTTGGGCATCGAGATGTCGAGCAGCACCAGGTCCGGCGACTCGCCGGCGATGAGCTCGAGGGCGGCGGCGCCGTCGTTGGCGGTGAGGACCTCGTAGCCCTCCAGACGCAGAGCACGCCCCACCGAGTCCCGGACGCGCCGGTCGTCTTCGGCTATCAGGATGGTGGCCACCCTCCCAGCATGCCCCGCCCGGGTGAGCGCCGGGTGAGAAGCGGGGACGGGAGGTGCCGACACGGGGCTCCGCGGCGCGCCCGCGGGCGCGCCGGGCGCGGCCCGACGTGTGTCGGGTACCGGGCGGCGGCCCGACGGGTGCCGGGTGCCGGGTGCCGGGCGGACCCGGCCGACGCCACCGCTAGGGTCGCCCCCGTGCGGATCTGCGTGACGAACGACGACGGCATCGACTCCGTCGGCCTCCACCAGCTCGCCCGGGCCCTGTGCGATCTCGCCGAGGTCGTCATCGTCGCCCCCGACGAGGAGTACTCGGGGTCGGGCGCAGCCGTCGGCTCCCTGCATCTCCTCCAACCCGAGGTGCACCGGGCCCGGGTCGACGGGGTGGACGAGGCGTGGGCGGTGAGCGGTCCACCGGCCCTGTGCGTCATGTTCGCCCGCCTCGGCGTCTTCGACGGCCCCTTCGATCTCGTCGTGGC
>RFFY01000654.1 GCA_003697065.1 Actinomyces sp.
GCACCGACCCCGGCGACCGACCGGTCCCGCCGAGCGGGGCGGAGGTGGTCACCAGTCCCCGACCACCAACAGGGTCGAGGAAGGGGCGCCGGAAGGCTCCGCGCCCGGCCCGGTCACGGGATCGGGCTCCTGCCCAGGTACGACCACCGTGACGAGCCAACCGTCGGCGGTCACCAGGACCCGATCGACGCGCGCCCCGCCGAGGGCCGACGCGTCCGCGCCGAGCTCCGCGAGGGGGATCTCGCGGGTGTCGAAGATCCGCAGGTCAGGAGTGATCGACACCCGGAGATGCGGACCGTCCGCGCCCTCGCGCACGGCAGCGGTCAGGAGGCGGTCGCCGTCGGCGGCGACGAAGCCGAGGCGTGCTGACAGGCCGACCGGTCGGGCCGTGTCGCGCCAGCGGCGGCCGTCGGTGGAGGTGGCGAGAGTCCACAGGCCGTCGGCGATGAGGGCGCGGACCGGGCGGACGCCGCCGGGCTCCACGGCGGCAAAGGAGGGCTCGGGCAGCACCCGCCGCTCCACGAGGGCGTCGACGGCGGCCGCCAGCGTGGGCGGGGAGGGGTCGAGCGCCCGGACGCGCGCCACGGTTGCGTCGAGGGCCTGGCGCCGTGCCGGGTTCACGGTCGGGTCGCGCCCCGGTACCGCCGCCCCGTCGTCGGGGGAGACGAGGGCCACATAGGCGTCGGCGACGGGCAGGACCCACGGGGGCGCGGGGCTGTCCGGGCCCCCGCCGAGCAGAGCCACGGCCACGACGACGAGGACGCCGGCGCCGGCCACCGCGAGGAGGGGGCGGCGCCGCCGGGACCTGTCCCCTCGCGTTCCGGTGTCGGCGCGGATGCCGGCGCCGCCGGCGGGCGGCTCGACCTCCACGATCTCGACCGGCTGGTCCCTCACCACCGCCCATCATGGTCCGTGGGGAGGGGTCAGGGGCGGCGAACTAGGGTGCGGCCGTTCCCGCTGGTGGAGGTTGCCCATGGATCCCGCCGAGTTCACCGACGTGCGCTACGAGGTCGACGCGGGCCTCGCCTGGATCGTGATCGACCGTCCCGAGCGGCTCAACGCCTTCCGGGCCCGGACCGTCGACGAACTCATCGCCGCCTTCAAGGCCGCCTGGACCGACCACCGAGTGGGCGTCGTCGCCCTCACCGGAGCCGGCGACCGGGCCTTCTGCGTGGGTGGTGACCAGAAACAGCGCGACGAGACGGGTGACTACGGCCCCTCGGAAACGGGTCTCTTCGAGATCGAGACCCTCCACCGCGTCATCCGCGACATCCCGAAGCCCGTCATCGCCGCCGTGAACGGCTACGCCATCGGTGGGGGACACGTGCTGCATGTCCTGTGCGATGTCACCATCGCCTCGCGCACGGCGGTGTTCGGCCAGACGGGGCCGCGGGTGGGCAGCTTCGACGCCGGGTACGGGACCGCCTACCTCGCCCGGGTTATCGGCGAGAAGCGGGCCCGCGAGATCTGGATGTTCTGCCGGCGCTACGACGCCGAGCAGGCGGAACGCTGGGGTCTCGTCAACGCCGTCGTCGAACCCGACGAGCTGGCGGCCACGGTGCGGCGCTGGGCCGACGAGGCCCTCGCCCTCAGCCCCACCGCCCTGCGGGTGCTCAAGCACTCCTTCAACGCCGACAGTGAGGCCATCGCCGGTATCGGGACGATGGCGTGGGATCACCTCGACGACTTCGTCACCTCGCCCGAGGCCCTCGAGGGGGTCCGGGCCTTCAACGAAAAGCGCGACCCCGACTTCTCGCCGTGGCGGTGATCGGGTACCCGGGGCGAGCGGCGGTGGGGCGATGAGCGGGCGGGTCGCCCTGGTCACGGGGGGCGCCGGTGCCATCGGGAGTGCCGTCTGCCGCCGCCTGGCCCTGGCGGGTGACCGCGTCGTGGTGACCGATCTCGAGGGACGTGCCGCCGTCGAGGTGGCGGCGGAGCTCCCGGGTGTAGGCCACACGGGACGGGCTCTCGACGTGACCGACCTCGAGGCCGTCCGGCGCACCGTAGACGAGGTCACCGCCGGCGTCGGGCCGGTGGACGTGCTCGTCAACGTGGCGGGCTGGGACCGCTTCGTGCCCTTCGTCGACACGACCCCGGACCTCTGGGACCGGGTGATCGACGTCAACTACCGGGGTGTCCTCCACACCGCTCACTGTGTCGTGCCCGCCATGGTCGAACGGGGTCGGGGACGGATCGTGTCGGTGGCCTCGGACGCCGCCCGGGTGGGCTCCTCGCTCGAGGCGGTCTACGCCGGTGCCAAGGGGGCAGTCGTGGCGTTCTCCAAGAGCCTCGCCCGCGAGGTCGCCCGGTCGGGTGTGACCGTCAACGTGGTCTGCCCGGGTCCCACCGACACGCCCCTCATCCGCCGCATGGCGGCCGAGCTCGGCGACGGCGACCGCTTCCTCGATGCCCTCGTGCGCGCCATACCCCTGCGTCGCCTCGCCGCCCCCGACGACATCGCCCCGGCCGTCGCCTTTCTGGCCTCGGAGGACGCCGCCTTCATCACCGGCCAGACCCTGTCGGTCTCCGGTGGACTGACCATGGCCTGAGCCCCCGGTGCGCCTGTTCTAGCCTCGCCGCTGTGATGTCCAGCCGCCCCGCCGTGATGCCGGCCCTCGCCCCGTCATGACCGGCAACGCGGACCGGGCCGGTGACGCGGGCGGCGCCGGCGATGCGGGCGGCGCCGGCGATGCGGGCCAGGCCGGCGAGGCGGGCGGCGCCGGTGATGTGGGTCGGGCCGGCGAGGGGCCGGAGGTCCACCTGTCGGCCGCGGCCCGGGCGACCACCGCCTCGGCCATCCGTGATCTGCTCCGCCACGCCCGCCGACCCGAC
>RFFY01000010.1 GCA_003697065.1 Actinomyces sp.
CCCACCGACCCTGCGCACGCGACGGTGGACGAGCAGGGGTGTGACATGCGACCATGGCGGTGGGCGGGTGTCGGGTCCGTAGTGGACAGGACGCCCATGGCGATCACGCAGCGCATACGCGCCACCCGCGAGGGGGCGCCGCCGATCGACACGGCCGCTGTGCAGCTGCGCGCCTTCGCCGCCACCGGCCGCCTGCCCGACGCCGAGGCGGGCCCCGTTCGTGTCCCCCGATCTGCGCTGGTCCTGCTCACCGCCGTGACGGTGCTCACCGCCGTGCTGTGCGGGGCCCTGGTGGGTGCCGCCGACCGGGAGATCACCAGCCACTGGGCCAGCGTCTGGGCGGCCGCCGCCGGCGCCGGGGTGGCCGCCGCCCTGGCCGGCCACGCCGCCATCGCCGCCGTCCTGCGCCGACGCCGTCCCACCGTCATCGAGCTCCGACCCGGCGCCGTCGTCGAGGCCCGCGAGATCCGCACCGGGCACTGGCTGCGCCACGAGGGCGCCTGGGTGCGCGTCGTCGCCACCCCCGCCCCCGGTCCCCGTCACGCCGTCGAGGTCCTGGTGACGTCGGGCGAGGTCCTCACCCTCGATCACCCGGTCGTCGTCGCCGCTGCGCCCTTCACCCCGCCCTACTGAGCCCCGCACCGTCCCCCGCCTCGACGAGGGCGGGTACCGTCGGTCCATGCACGACGGCCTGATCGATCTGGGTTCCGACACCGCCACCCGTCCCACCCCGGGGATGCGCCGCGCCATGGCCGAGGCCGAGGTCGGCGACGAACAACGCGGTGAGGATCCCACGACCAACCGGCTCCAGGAGCGCGTGGCCGAGCTGTGCGGCACCGAGGCCGCCCTCTTCCTGGCCAGCGGATCCCTGTGCAACAAGGTGGCGGTCGCCGCCCTGACCCGGCCCGGCGACAGCGTGTTGTGCGACCACCGCGCCCACCTGTACCGGTGGGAGGCGGGCGGGCCCGCCGTCACCAGCGGCGTCATGTTCGATCCCGTCGCCACCGACGACGGCCACTTCACCGCCGAGCAGGTGCGGTCCCGCCTCCAGAGCGGATCGAAGTACGTACCCCGGACCGCCCTGGTCGCCCTCGAGCAGACCCACAACTTCGCCGGCGGCACGGTGTGGCCCCTCGAGCGCTACGAGGCGGTCTGCGACGCCGCCCACGCGGGCGGGGCCTCGGTCCTCGTCGACGGCGCCCGCCTCCTCAACGCCGTCGTCGCCACCGGGGTCCCCGCCCACGTGTGGGCGGCACCCACCGACGCCATCTGGGTCGACTTCTCCAAGGGTCTGGGCGGGCCCTTCGGCGCCGCTCTCGCCGGCGACGGCGCCTTCATCGAGGAGGCGGTCCGCTTCCAGTACGTGTTCGGCGCCGCCCTGCGCCAGTCCGGCGTCATCGCCGCTGCCGCCCTCTACGCCCTCGACCACCATGTCGACCGCCTCGCCGAGGACCACGCCCGGGCCCGGACCCTCGCCGAGGGCCTGGCCGAACTCGGCTGCCGGGTGGCCGACCGGGTCGACACCAACCTCGTCTACTTCGATCCCACACCGGCGGGTCTCGCTCCCGAACCCTTCTGCGCCGCCCTGCTCGACGAGGGCGTGCGGATGGGTCCGGTCCGGGGCTCGGTGCGGGCCGTCACCCACCTCGACATCGACGACGCCGACATCACCGCCGCCTTGGCGGCCGCCGCCCGTGTCCTCGCCGCTGCCTGACCCCGGGGCCGACTCCCCCGGCCCCCCGTTCCCGCCGCCGGACGCCCGAAGCGTCGAGGGCGTCGAGGGCTTCACCTGCGACGGGTCCAGCCGTCACCCCCGCCTCCTCGCCGACGCCACCGCCCTGCTCGACGCCGAGCTGCCCGACCCCCGCTTCGTCGACACCGCCCACCTCCGCTGGACCTACCACGACAACCCCGACGGGCCGGCGTGGGAGCGGTACCACTACGTGGCGGATCCCCGGGTCGGTCACCTCCTCGTCGCCCACTACGCCAACCTGCCCCGCTCCTGGCGTGGCCCCGGAGGTGTCCGCTCGCCCGGCGTCTGGTCCCAGAACGCCGTCACCCGTTCCGGGCACCAGCGGGCGCGCCATTTCACCCGGCTCGGCCTCGAGATCTACGCCGAAGCCGCCGACGCCGGCCGCAGCTTCGCGGTCGGGGTCACCAACGAGAGGTCGACCGGTGCGGTCGTCCGGTACATGGGTTGGCACCTCGTCGGTCCCCTGCCGGTCTGTGTCGTCGCGCCCCTGGCCCGGCCCGTCCGCCACGGCGAGGGTCGGGCGGTGACCACCGACTGGCTGCAGTCACCGGACTTCGACGAGTTCGCCGCCCTCGTCGACCGCCACCCCGTGGGGGCCTGGGCCACCGACTGGCGCCCCGAGGTGCTGCGCTGGCGCCTCGCCGCGCCCCACGTCCACTACCGCGTCGACGTCTTCGACGAGGTCGCCGTCGTGAGCACCCGCTCCCGGTGGGGACCCGTTCCCGCCGCCGTGGTGTTGAAGATCTTCCCCCTCGTCGCCGGGACCGCACCCGTCGACGCCACCCGGGCGGTGGCGGCCGTGGCCCGGGCCCACCGGGCCGTCTTCGCCGTGTACGCCGGGTTCAACCGCTCGGTGCGGGTGCGGGGTGTGCGCCCCCCGCGCCGCATCCAACCCTCACCCCTCAACCTCGTGGTGCGTGCCCTCGATCCCGGCGTGGATCACGACACCCTCGAGCTCGACACCTTCGAGTTCCTCGACATGGACGCCTACTGAGGATCCCCGGCGGTGGCGCCGAAACGCTCGGCGAGATGCCCGACGGGGTCGCGTCGGGCCAGACCCGGGAGCTGGTCGAGGAGTTCGCGCCAGCGCCGGGCCGCCGCCACCCACACCCGGGGGCGCCACACGGTGCGACGCAGGGGGAGGTAGCCGATCTCCCAGATCATGAGCAGGCCCCAAAAGCCCAGGTCGGCTCGGACGCCCCCGGCGGCGAGGTGGGTCCGGATCCGCATCGAACCGTGGACCATGTGCAAGATGCCGGCGGCCATGGCGTCGGCCAGCACGGCCTCCGACACCCGGATCAGCGAGGCGTGATCGTCGGGGGGAGCAGCCGAGCGCCCCACCCGACCCCGGGCCGGGTCGACCCACCAGTAGGGGGTGGCGGGATCGGAGGGCACCACGAAGACCACGGGCCGGTCGACGAGGCGGCGGGCCAGGAGGCGCGGCACCTCCCGCACGAAGCGCCCGAGATGGGCCTCGAACAGGGCGGGGTCGAGGGTCCTGCCCTCCTCGTCGGCGGCACGGGCCTCGAGGGCGGGACGGTGGCGTTCGGCCAGCTCGGCCAGGTGGCGCTCCCGATCGGCGTACCAGTCGACGCCGGTGAGAGCGAAACCCGACCCGCTGTCCCACGAGTCGCCGGGCGCCATGACGACGACCTCGGTGTCGTCCAGGTCGGGGCGGGCACGGGCGGCGGCCACGACCTCGCCGGGGGTCACGAGATGGTCGTTGACGCTGCGGCTCTCGGGATGCAGGAAGCCGACCATCGACCCGAAGGGAACGGCGTGACGGGGGCGGAGCTCCGCCATGGTGTCGCAGAAGTCGTCGAGGTAGGTGTGGCGACCCACCAGGGCGAGGTCGGCGGGATCGTCGGCGTCGTATTGCACCGGGTAGGCCTGGGCGAAGGAGTGGGACTTGAAGGCCAGGGTGGGGCGACCCACGAGGCGGCCGATCTGGCGCAGGGCCCGGCCCCGGGTCTTGGCGTCGTTGAGGTCGACGAGGGAGTCGTCGCCGTCGATCACGACGAAGGCCGTGTCGTCGAAGCCGTACTGGAAGGACGCCACCGTGACCCCTGAGCCGAGCTCGACCGGACGCCCGTGGGGAAGCTCGCGCGGCGGGCGGAACCCCAGGCCGGTGACCTCGCCCGCCATCACGTCGACCCCGAAACGCGGGATGAGGACACGCGCCGAACGGTCGAGGCGCCGCATCGAGGGGTAGTGGAAGTGATCGAAGTGGTGATGGGTGAGATAGACGAAGTCGGGGGCCAGAGTGGCCTCGTCGGGTTCGGCCGAGGGCGGGAAGTGCCACCAGGAGCGCCAGTAGCACGAGCCCGACAGCCAGGGGTCGACGAGGATCGTCCCGGCGCGGGTCTCGATCCGCAGGCACGAATGGCCGATGACGGTGACGCGCATCGGCGGCGAGCCTACGATCTCCCGGTGCTCCGACGCCCCCTCCGGGTCCGCTTCGGCCTCCGCCGCCCGACCCGTCCCGATCCGGTCCATCTCGGGATCGGCCTGGCGCTGGGCGTCGCCGTCGCCGTGCGTTGGGTCGCCACCTGGCACTGGTACCGGACCCTACCCCTGGGGCCGACCGACAACTTCTTCTACCACCAGCAGGCCAACCTCCTCGCCGAGGGGCGGGGCTTCGTCAACCCCTTCGCCTGGCTGTCCGGCGAGCTGGTGCCCACCGCCGCCCATCCCCCCCTGTACTCCCTGTATCTGGCCGCCTGGTCCCTCGTCGGGGTCGACACCCCCCTCGGTCACCGTCTCGTGTCGGGACTGGTCAGTGCCGCCGCCGTGATCCCCGTGGCCCTCCTCGCGCGTCGCCTCGCCGGGGACCGGGCCGCCCTCGTGGCCGCCTTCGCCGCCGCCGTCACCCCGGCCCTGTGGCTCAACGACGGCCTCATCCTGTCCGAGTCGCTGTACGTGACCCTGGCCGCCCTCGCCCTCTGGCAGGCCCACCGGGTCGCCGACGATCCCGGGACGGGTTCCGTGCTCGTCCTGTCGGCCATCCTGGCGGCGGGGGCCCTGACCCGTTCCGAGGCCCTGCTCGCCTATCCCGTCCTGCTGGTGCCACTGGTGCTCACCCGTCCCCACCTGTCGTGGCGCGACCGCCTCGTGCGCGTCGGCGCCGCCGCCCTCGTGGCCCTCGTCCTGCTCGCCCCCTGGGTGGTGCGCAACCTCACCACCTTCGACGAACCCACCTTCCTCGCCGTCGGCCCCGGCTACGTCCTCGAGTTCGCCAACTGCGACGACACCTACGGCGGTCCCCTGCTGGGCTACTGGTCGGCCGCCTGCGATGCCTCACCCTGGCCCGACGGCGACGAGTCGGTGGTCGGGGCCCACAAGCTCGACATCGCCGTGTCCTACATCGGTGACCACCTGGCCGATCAGCCCCGGGTGGTGGCGGCACGCGTCGGCCGCCTGTGGGGTCTGTACCGGCCCGTCCAGACCGCCGACTTCGACGTCTTCTTCGAGCGGCGTCCCCGCCTCGCCGTCGACGTCGCCTTGTGGTGGCACTGGGCGACCCTGGCCCTCGCCGTGGTCGGGGCGGCTCTTTTGCGCCGTCGGGGCATCACCCTCATCCCGTCCCTGGCCTTCGTGGTGATCGCCACCTGGACGGCGGCGATCACCTTCGGGATCACCCGCTACCGCATCGGAGCCGACGTGGCCCTCGTCGTGCTCGCCGCCGTGGCGCTCGATCACCTCCTCGGGCGTCTCCCGGGCCCGCACGCCGACGACCCGAGCCGGGCGGTGACGGTGCCATGACCACCGCGCCGCCGGCCCCACCGGCTCCGATTTCCCCGGCCCGCGTCCGCCGTGCCGCGTCGGCCGTGGGCTCCTTCCGCCTCGGCCTCGCCGCCATCGCCACTGCCGGGCTGACCCTGCGCCTATGGGTCGTACTCGTCGCCCGGCCCACCTGCGGGCCCGACCCCGCACAGGTCGCCTGCTTCCGCATCAACGGCGACGCCCTCTACCACTTCACCCAGGCCCGCCTCATCGCCGACGGCCACTGGTTCGAGAACGGACTCGAGTACCTGGCGACCGGACGTCACGTCCCCTCCGCCGGCGATCCCCCCGGTTTCGCCCTCCTGTTGGCCCTGTGGTCGTGGCTCGGCTTCGACACCGTGACCTGGGCGCGGGTCTGGTCGTGCGCGGTGGGGGCGGTCACGATCGTGCTCGTCGGTCTCCTGGCCCGTCACCTCGCCGGTGACCGGGCGGGCCTGGTGGCCGCCGGGGTGGCCGCCGTGCATCCCCTCTTGTGGATCAACGACGCCATGGTCATGTCCGAGCTGCTCTACCAGCCGGTCATCGTGGCCCTCATGTGGGCCGCCGTCCGCCACACCGAGGACCCCACCCGGCGGGCGGCGGCGCTCGTCGGCGTCGGGGTGGCCGCCGCCGCCCTGGTCCGGGGGGAGGCCGTGACCCTCGGGGTTTTCCTCCTGGTGCCCCTGATGCTGTGGGCGCGGCAACTCGGGTGGCGGGAGCGGCTCACCCAGCTCGTTCTGGCCGGGGTGGTGGCCCTGGCGGTGATGGCGCCGTGGGTCGTGTGGAACAACCTCCGCTTCGCCGATCCCGTCACCTTGACGGCGGCGTCGGGCAGTGTGCTGATGGCGGGATCCTGCGACTCGGCCTGGTCGGGACCCGACATGGGTTTCTGGGCCGACTGCTTCACCGAGCGCGGCCTGTGGGACGAGTACGAGGCCGCCTTCCCCGGCATCACCGCCCCCGGCGCCGAACGCGTCGTCTACGACGAGTCCCTCGTCGACACCTTCAACCGCGACCACGCCCTCGAGTACCTCACCGACCATCTCGACCGCTACCCCCTGGTGGCCGCCGCCCGCGTCGGGCGGGCCTTCGACGTCTTCCGGGTCGGGCACACCCTGCGCAACAACTGGGAGCTCGAGGGACGGTGGCGGGGACCCTCGACGGTGGGTCTGGTCCTCTACTACCTGCTGTGGGTGCCCGCCCTCGTCGGCGCTCTCGCCCTGCGCCGCCGGGGCGTCCGCCTGACCCCCCTGCTGGCGGTGTGGCCCATGGTGGCCTTCGCCGCTGCCACCACCTTCGGCCTCACCCGCTACCGGGTGCCGGTGGACCTCTCCCTGATCGTGCTGGCGGGGGTGGGGGTGGCAGCCCTCCTCGACGCCCGGAGGGCCCCGGCGTGATCTTCACCCTCGACCTCGAGGACCACCGTCCCGACGAGCGGGCCGAGGTCCGGTTCCCCGCCCTCGTCGAATCGATCTGCGACGCCCTCGACGCGGCCGGGGTGCGGGGCACCGTCTTCGTCGTCGGCGAGCTGGCCGCCTCCCACCCCGAGGTCGTGGCGGCCGTCGCCGCCCGCGGTCACGAGCTCGGGCTCCACGGGGCCCGCCACGTCCCCCTGCCCGAGATCGGGCCCGGTCCCTTCGCGGCGGAGACGGCCGAGGCCCGGGACCGCATCGAACAGGCGGCCCAGGTGCCGTGCCGCGGTTACCGGGCCCCGATCTTCTCCCTGGTGCCCGACAGCGCCTGGGCCCCGGAACTCCTGACCCGGTGCGGCTTCACCTGGTCGTCGAGCATCCTGCCCGCGCCCAACCCCCTCTACGGTTGGCCGGGTGCGCCCACCCGTCCCTTCCGCTGGCCGTCGGGACTCGTCGAGCTGCCGGCCCCGCTCATCGGACCGGGCCGCCTCGCCGTTCCGGTCGGTGGCACCTACCTGCGTCTGGCCCCCGCCCCCCTCGTCGCCTGGATCCGTCGCCGTTTCGCCGACCGGCCCGACGCCTGGCTCTACCTCCACCCCTACGACTGCGATCCCGACGAGCCACGCTGGACGGTCCCCGAGGTGGGCCGTCTCGCCAGCCGTCTGCTGTGGTGGCGTCGGCGCGGCATGCTGGAGCGCGTGATCCGACTCTGCGCCGGCTCCCGCGTGACCCTCGGCGAGGTCGCCGAGGACCTCGCCCCGACCGCCCCGGTCTTCGATCCGGGCCCCACCCGCCAGGGGGAGGGCGCGTGACGGGCGCGGCATCGCCGGCGTCACCACCCCCGGGTGGGGGGCCGGCCGGGTACGACGCCGACGAGCTGGCCCACCGTCTGCCCCGGGCCCGGGTGGTCGACCGTCTCGCCTTCCTGGTCGAACGCTGCCGGGGGGCGCGGGTCGTCCACGTGGGCTTCGCCGACGCCGGCTTCGCCGACGAGCAGAGACGAGCGGGGCGCTGGCTGCACGCCCACCTCGCCGGCGCCGCGGCGTCCCTGGTGGGGCTCGACGCCGACCCCGACGGGGTCGAGTGGGCACGGGCCGCCGGTTACGAGGCTCACCTGGTCGACTGCACCGATCCGGCCGCCGTCGCCGCCCTGGGGCTGGCACCCGCCGACGTCGTCGTGGCGGGTGAGATCATCGAGCATCTCGACGCGCCGGGACCCTTCCTCGACGCCCTCGCCCCCCTGGTGGCACCCGAGGGCGAACTGGTCATCACCACACCGAACTCCTACGGCCTGGTCAACGTGGCGGCCTCGATCGGGCTCGGGATGGAGGTCAACCATCCCGATCACGTCGTCATGTTCACCTGGCGGACCCTCGGCGAGCTCCTGCGTCGTCACGGCTGGGAGGTCACCGGCACCGCCACCTACGTCCCGACCCTGCGCTCACGCGGGAGTCGTTCGCGCCTCGAGGCCGCCGCCGTCCGCGGGGTGCTCGGCCTCGAGCGTCTGCTGGGTCGGCTGGGACGCCCCTTCGCCTGCGACGGCCTGATCGTCAGCGCTCGGCGGCGCTGACGGTCCGGGGCGGGTCGACCATACCCGCCTGCTCGAGTTCGGCCCGCAGGAGCGCCAGCTCCTCGGCCAGGGTCTGGGTCCGGGCCTCGTTGCGGGAGAGCTCGAAGGAGAGATGGACGGTGGTGGCGAACAGGAACGCCACCGAGGCGAACAAGATGGTGGCCGGTTCGTAGGAGATCCCGACCGCCCGCGAGATGGGCACGAGGATGTCGGGGAAGGCGGCCAGGGGCAGGAGCCCCACGGCCACCACCGACCACAAGAGGGCGTACTTGGATTTCAGGACCCGGTGCGACACCAGGCGGTGGATGAACAACACGGTGGCCACGATGACGGCGGCCACGAGGAGATGAGCCCGCGGTGACATGACGCGGACCCTAGTCGCCGGTTCCCACCTCCCGACCGGCGGGAGCGGGCACCCCGTCCCGTGACACCCCGCCCGCCGGCGCCGAGCCCCGCGGGGTGACCGTGGCGGGGGCGACGAGGGCGACGACAGCCACGGCGGTGCCCACCACCAGGGGGATCTCGGCCACCACCCGGAAACGCACGAGCCCGTAGAACGCCGCCGCGACCACGGTCACGTGGACGAGCGGTACCACCAGCGGCCAGATCTCCGCTCCCCGCCGCCGGGCCCACCACCACCCGGCGGCGCCGGCGGCGGCCACGACGTAGAACCCGGCGAGGGCGAGGGTCGACGCCCACCGCTCCCGTCCCTCGCCGGTGTTCCAGTCGACCATCTGGAGGGGCCGGTACAGGCTCCACACCCGGGCCACCCGCACGACGGCCACCCGGGGGAGGTCGCCGAGGTGGGCGGTGATGTGGTCGAGGGCGGCGTCGCGGTACACCCGGCTCACCTGGGACTGGTCGAGCCCGTCGACGGGGATCTCCTCGGCGCACTCGAGGGTCCAGAACCCGACGGCGTCGCCCGCGTAGACGGCGTCGCAGTTGGCGCCCACCAGGGTCAGCCCGTCGTTGGTGGACAAGGTGACCGGCTCGGCGAAGCGGACCAGGTTCGGCACGACCCAGGGCGCGACGACGAGGCCGGCCGTCACCACGGCCACCGCCGCCGGACGCCGGAGCCGGCGGTGACGGGCCAGGGCGGCCACCACCAGGGCCAGGAGCAGGAGGGTCTCGCCGCGGGCGAGGACGGCCAGGCCGAACCACACCCCGAGCTCCATCCCACGACGCGTCCCGGGACGGTGACGGGCACGCACCGCGGCCCACAGGCCTCCGGCCACGCACAGGGTCACGAGCGACTCCGACATCACGAGCCCGTCGTTGATCCAGAAGCCGGGATGGACGGCGGCCACGGCGGCGGCGACGATCCCCACCCGGGGACCGAACAGCTCGCGGGCGAGCAGGCCGATCACCGCCACCGCCACCGTCCCCACGAGCACCATGGTGAGACGCTGGGCGAGGACGTGTTCGCCGGGACCGCCCGGCGTCAGCCACGACGCCGGTGCCGCCACCAAAGCGGTGAGAGGCGGATGGTCGGCGGCGGGGACCGTGCCCGACGCCCACGGCACGACGAAGCCGCGTCCCGCGGCGAGGGCGTCGGCGGCGAGCGAGTAGTAGAACTGGTCGCCGGGGAACACGGATCCCGGATCGAGGGTCTGGTCGGCCTTGGCCCCGAGCACGTAGACGAGGCGCAGGGCCAGACCCGACACCGCCACCAGCGCCAGCCGCCTCCGGAACGAGGCGGCCCGCCAGCGGGCCACGAGGGCGGCGACGCCAGCTTCGAGGGGGGTGGGGTCGAGCACCGGCCGCCGGAGCCGACGTCCCACCTCGAGGGCGGGGAGCTCGACCAGGCGGTGGGTCGCCCACGAGACGACGAGGGTCGGCACGAGGGCGACCACGAACAGGACCGTGAAGGGGTGGTCGACGACAGCGCCGACACCGGAGGCGTCGAGGATCCCGGCCAGGGGTCCGGCGCGCACGGTGTGGTTCCACACCCCGTCGACGAGGCGGCGCAGGGGCGACCAGGGGTGCACGATGAACACCATGTGCCACAGGTACACGGGGTACGAGATGCGCCCCAGGGCCTCGGCGAGACGGTGGGCGCAGGCACGACGGACCACGCCGCCGACGCCGGTCCCGAAGACGAGGGGGAACAGGAGGGCGGCGGCGATCAGGCCGTAGGTGGCCTGACGCACCATCTCGCGGGGCCAGGGGGCGACCGCCAACCCCCGGGCCAACCCCATGCCCTCGGCGGTGAGTACGAAGAGGGCGCCGGCGGCCAGCCACCACAGCCCCGCCGGTGCGCCCCAACGCTCGAGGCGTCGCCGCGCGGGCGTGCCGGGCGCCAGCCCGACATGGGCCACGGCCAAGGCCATCCCCACGGCGAAGTAGTCGATCGTGGCGGGAAGCCACAGCACCGCCGCCCCGGTGAGACGGCTCCCGGTGCCCGGACCGGTGAACAGGATCAGGCGGAAGGCGACACTGAGCAGGTAGAGCCCGGCGACGGCCAGGGCCGTGACCGCCACCCGGGTTCGCCGGTCGCTGCCGCTCACCGCTCCCCGCAGGAGGCGGGCGAGGAGGGGCAAGGCGGCGTAGAAGCTGATCTCGGTGGCCAGCGACCAGGCCTGGGGCATGGGTCCGATCACGTGATCGGGATCGTAGATCTGGGCCAGGGCGACGGTCGCGAGGGCGGCGCCCCGGTCGACGAAGGCCTCCGAGGTGAGCACCACGATGAGGGTCAGCGCCACCCAGAAGGCCGGGTAGATGCGCAGGGCCCGCCGCCCCAGGTGCACGAGGGCGGGCCGCAGGGGGACGCTCTCGACGATCGAGACGACGACGGGCCGGAACAACAGGAAGCCCGAGAGGGCGAAGAAGACGGGGACGCCGATGTCCATGCGGGCCAGCAGCCCGCCCACCGGTGAGGTGAACGTCGCCCCCGAGGCGAAACCGACATGGTGGGCGACGATGACGAGGGCGGCCAGGGCCCGCAGCCCGTCGAAGCCGGCGAAGTGACGGCCCGGGGCGGCGTGGGCGGGCCGGCCGGAATCGGCGGGCAGGGCCCCGGGTGACGCGGCGTCGGACAGGGACGGGGCGGTCATGCGGGCACCATCCTGCCCGCCGCCGTCATCCCGTGTCAGCCCGTGTGTCGTCAGGCGCGCCGAGTTCCCGCATCTCGAGGGACCCACCGGCGGTGACCAGGGGGCCGATCCGCGCCGCTGGACCCGGCCGGGCGAACAGGAAGCCCTGGGCGAGGTCGCAGCCGAGCTGTTCGAGGAGGGTGGCGGTGGCGGCGTCCTCGACACCTTCGGCCACGACGCGGTGACCGAGGTTGTGGGCGAGATCGATGATCGAGCGGGCGATGATGTAGTCGTTCTCGTTGTCGAGCATCCCCGCCACGAAGGCCCGGTCGATCTTGATCTCGGCCAGGGGCAGGCGACGCAGGTGGGTCAGCGACGAGTAGCCGGTCCCGAAGTCGTCGACGGACAGGCGGATGCCCGCATCGTGCAACTCGGCGAGGACCTCGAGGATCGTCCGGTGGTCCTCCATGATCTCCCTCTCGGTGATCTCGAGGACCAGTCGCCCCGGCTCCACGCCGTGGCGGGCCAGGACCTCGAGGACCCGCTCGGGCAGGGCCCGGTCGTAGAGATTGCGGACCGGGACGTTGACGGCGATCTCCACACCCCAGTCGCCGGCGGCGGCCAGGGCGCGGTCGAGCACGCCGAAGGTCAGCTCGGACACGGCGCCGGACATCTCGCACAACTCGATGAAGCGCTCGGGGCCGAGCAGCCCGAGGCGACGGTGACGCCACCGGGCCAGGGCCTCGACGCCGGGGACGCGGCGGGTGCGCAGGTCGACCTTGGGTTGGAACCACACCTCGAGCTCGTCGGTGAACAGGCGCCGGATCTCCCCCATGAGGACGAGACGGTCCCGGCTGTGGGGATCGCGGTCGGGGGTGTAGGGCCGGTAGGAGGCCCCCGCCCTCTTGGCCTCGTACATGGCGATGTCGGCCCGCTGGAGCAGGACGTGGGGATCGCGTCCGTGGTCGGGGGCGAGCACCCCGCCGATGCTGACACCGACCTCGATGTCGAGACCGTCGAGGCGGATGATCTCCCGGATGCAGGCGGCGATCCGCTCGGCGACGACACCCAGCCCCTCGAGGTCGACGTCGGTGACGACGACGGCGAACTCGTCGCCCCCGAGGCGGGCGACGGTGTCACCGTCACGGGCGGCATCGGCCAGGCGGGCCCCGATCGTCTGAAGGAGCCGGTCGCCGTAGGCGTGGCCGAGGGTGTCGTTGACCTCCTTGAACTGGTCGAGGTCGGCGAGGAGCAGGCCGACGCTGCGCCGGCCCCGCCCCAGGGAGGCGAGGGCGTGACGGAGGCGGTCGAACAGGAGGCTGCGGTTGGGCAGGGAGGTGAGAGCGTCGTGGAAGGCCTGGTGACGGATGGCCTCGGCCGCCCGGCGCCGTTCGGTGACGTCGCGCAGCAACAGGGCGGACGCCCCGTCGGGCAGACCGACCGCCTCGATGTCGTAGATACCGGAGCCGGCGGGGGTGTCGAGCTCGACGTCACGCCGCTCGAAGTGGAGCCGCCCCGCTCGCGCCAGGTCGTCGCGCAGGGCGGCGGGCAACCAGGGCGCGACCTCCGCCAGGGAACGGCCCGCGGCCTGCCCGTCGCCGCCCACGAGGGCCGCGAAGGCCCGGTTGGCGTGCACGACGACGGGGTCGCCGCCGTCTCTTTCGACGACGACCACCGGGTCGCGCTGGTGGTCGATGACAGCTGCGTAGCGCTCCACCGCCGTGCGGGCGTCGGCCTCGGCCGTGACGTCCAATGTCACCCCCCGCAGGACGCGCCGGCCGTCGACCTCGACCACCCGCACGATCTCGCGCGCGGGCATGAAGGTCCCGTCGGCTCGTCTCAAGCGGAACTCGCGCAGGTGCGGAACACCCGGGGGCGGGGCACTGTCCTCGTCGATCCAGTGCCCCCGGGCGAGATCGTCGGGGTGGACACGCCCACCCGCCGGGAGGGTGCACCAGGTGCGCTCGTCGAAGCCGAGAAGACCCTCGACGTCTCCCATCACCCGGGTGACCTCGCCCGTGGCGAGGTCCGATTCCCAGACGATGACCGGTAGGGACTCGACCAGCTCGCGGGCGGCGAGGACCGAGGCCCGGCGGTCGTCGACGAAACGGAGGTTGGAGCGGGCCAACCCCGCTCCCGTCACCGTCATGACGGCGACGGCGAGAAGCCCCGAAGGCACGTGGGCCATCACGGCGGCGATCCCCATGGAGACGGCGGCAGACCCCAGCAGGGCCCCGGTGACGAGGGGCCCGGCGTACCAGCCGACACTGACCGCGGCGGCGGCGGGGACCAGCAGGACGGTGAAGGTCGCCGGGGAGGTGGACGCCACCGCGGCGATGAGCCCGAGGTCGAGGAGGCCGAGCCCGAGCAGGAGACGGCGGCCCGTCAGGGTGGCCAGGGCGACGGCACCGGCGGCGAGGTAGAGGAGCCCGCCGCCCACGACGACGCGATCGCGGATGGCGGAGTCGACGATGAGAAGGCCGACCACCGCCGGGCCCATCATCAGGTGGGCGGTCCGGATCAGATCGACGACACGAGCCCGTTCGGCGGTGGGATCGGCATCCCATCCCCCGCCGGACACGAGACGACCCCTGCGGTGGGGTCCGCCGCGTCTCGGGGACGGGGTGCTCGGGGCCACGACCGCTGTCTCCCGCCGGACGGGATGCTCAGTCGCCCAACAGCCAGTCGCGGCTGCCGTCGTCGCCGAGGTCGGCGGCGATGAAGGCGTCGAAGG
>RFFY01000104.1 GCA_003697065.1 Actinomyces sp.
CCAACTGCATCGGGTGCAAGGCGTGCATGAACGCCTGCCCCTACGACGCCATCTACATCAACCCCGAGACCAACACGGCCCACAAGTGCAACTTCTGCAACCACCGCATCGACCAGGGCCTGGAACCCTCGTGCGTGATCGTGTGCCCGACCCAGGCCATCAAGGTGGGCGACCTCGACGATCCGGCCAGTGAGGTGAGCCGCATCGTCGCCCGCGACGACGTGGCGGTCCGGGCCCCCGAGCAGAACACCAAGCCCAAGGTCTTCTACCGCGGGGCCGACCAGGCCTCCCTCGATCCGACCCGCACGACCATCGCCGCCGACGGCCTGATCTGGTCGGAGACCACCGCCGCCCATCCCCGCCTGCCCGACGGCTACGACGACGCCGCCGTGGTCGCCCGCACGGCCTACGCCACCGGTGCCCATCCCCTCACCTGGGCGGCCAAGGTGTCGGGCTACCTGGTGACCAAGGCCATCGCCGCCGGGACCATGCTCGTCGCCGCCCTGCTGGTGCTGTTGGGTCACGCCGACGTGCAGGCGACGGTGGGGGTCGTCCCTCCCCTGATCGCCGGGACCTTCCTCGCCGTCACCGGGGTGCTGCTGGTGGCCGATCTCAAGCAGCCCGCCCGCTTCCACTACCTGCTCACCCGCGGCAACCCCACCTCCTGGCTCGTCAAGGGGGCGTGGATCCTCATGGCCTACGCCGTGGCGACGGGCATCTGGTGGATCGGTGGACTGGCCGGATCGGGCTCGCTCGTCGAGATCATGGCGGCGCCCACCGCCGTTCTCGCGGCCGCCACCGCCGGCTACACCGCTTACCTGTTCGCCCAGTGCGAGGGCCGGGACCTGTGGCAGTCGCCCCTCCTGTTGCCCATGCTGTTGGCCCAGGCGGCCGCGGCCGGCGGTGCCGTGTACACCCTCGTCGACGTGGTGGCCGACGTCCCCGAGTCCGAGGCCGCCGTGTGGGTCCTTCTCGGCGGGGTGCTCGCCTCCCTGGCCCTCGTTCTCGTCGAGGTCACCGCCCACGGGACCCGCCAGGTCGAACTCGCCGTCCACGACATGGTGGCGGGGGCCCAGAAGGGACGCTTCCGCATCGGCATCGTCGTGGGCATGCTCGTGCCCGCCGCCTTGGCCGTGGTGGCCCTGGCGGCCGACACCTCGACCCTGGTGCCCGCCCTGGCCGGTCTGTGCGCCCTGGTGGGCATGTGGTTCTACGAGGACGCCTACGTCCGCGCCGGCCAGTCCGTGCCCCTGAGCTGACCCGACCCCGCACCCGTCCGACCGCCCGTCTCGCAACGACCGACTCCACGAGGCCACGATGACCGATCTGACCAACTACCCGCCCCTCGACCGCTGGGACGACTGGGTGGAACTCGACCCCGCCGCCTGGCCCGAACGGGTCGAGCGCCGCTTCCGTCTCGTTCCGACCACCTGCTTCAACTGCGAGGCCAACTGCGGTCTGGTCGCCTACATCGACAAGGAGACGGGACGGATCGCCAAGTTCGAGGGCAACCCCGAGCATCCCGCGAGCCGGGGCCGCAACTGCGCCAAGGGCCCCGCCACCCTCAACCAGGTCTACGATCCCGAACGCATCCTGCATCCCCTCAAGCGGGTGGGGGAGCGCGGCGAGGGCCGCTGGGAGCGGATCAGCTGGGATCAGGCCCTCGACGAGATCGCCGCCCGCATCCGCACCGCCTTCCTGGAGGACCGTCACCACGAGGTCATGTACCACGTGGGCCGTCCCGGCGACGACAGCTACGTCGAGCGGGTCCTGCACACCTGGGGGATCGACGGTCACAACAGCCACACCAACATCTGCTCGTCGGGCGCCCGGGTCGGCTACGCCACCTGGATGGGCTTCGACCGGCCCTCGGCCGACTACGCCAACGCCGAGGTCATCTTCTTGATCTCGTCGCACCTGGAGGCCGGCCACTACTTCAACCCCCACGCCCAGCGGATCATGGAGGCCAAGGCCAAGGGGGCGACGGTCATCTGTGTCGATCCCCGCCTGTCCAACACCGGTTCGGTGGCCGATCACTGGCTCCCCGCCTGGCCGGGTACCGAGGCCGCCCTTTTGTTGGCGATCGCCCGTCTGCTCGTCGAGAACGGCACCTGGGACCGTGACTTCGTGCGTCGCTGGGTCAACTGGGAGACCTACCTGCGCCGCACCCGACCCGACCTCCCCGTCGAGATCGACAGCCTCGAGCAGGCGTTCTGCGACGAGTGGGCCGCCTACACCCCCGAGGAGGCGGCACGCCTGTGCGGTCTCGACGCCGACGAGATCCGCGAGATCGCGCGGGTCATCGGTGCCCATCCGGGCCGCTTCGCCAGTCACAACTGGCGGGCGTCGGCGGCGGGCAATCTCGGCGGTTGGCAGACCTCGCGCTGCCTGTTCCTCCTGGCCGTGCTGACCGGCAGCGTCGGCACCGTCGGAGGTACCAGCCCCAACGGGTGGAACAAGTTCATCCCCGTCACCCCCAAGCACCCCGAACCCCAGGGCCGCTGGAACGAGCTGTCGTGGCCGATCGAGTACCCCCTCGCCCACCACGAGATGTCGATCCTTCTGCCCCACTTCCTCAAGGAGGGGCGGGGCCGCCTCGACACCTACTTCACCCGGGTCTACAACCCGGTGTGGACCAACCCCGACGGGTTCAGCTGGCTCGAGGTGCTCAAGGACCCGGAGCTGATCGGCTGCCACGTGGCCCTCACCCCGACCTGGAACGAGAGCGCCTGGTTCGCCGACTACGTGTTGCCCATGGGGGTGTCGGCCGAGCGCCACGACGTCGCCTCCTACGAGACCCATTCGGGTCGGTGGATCGGGTTCCGCCAGCCCGTGTTCCGGGTGGACGCCGAGGCCCGGGGGCGCGAGGTCGCACGCACCTGGGAGGTCAATCCGGGCGAGGTCTGGGAGGAGAACGAGTTCTGGATCGACCTGTCCTGGCGGATCGACCCCGACGGGAGCCTGGGCATCCGGGCCGGCTTCGAGTCCGACGAGAATCCGGGCGAGCCCCTGTCCATCGACGAGTACTACGCCGAGTTGTTCGCCCACTCGGTGCCGGGTCTGCCCGAGGCCGCCGAGGCCATCGGTCTCACCCCTTTGGAGTACATGCGGCGCAAGGCGGCCTTCGCCGTGCCCGGCGACCAGTACGAGGTGCACGAGCGGCCGGTCGACGAGGCCGCCCTGGCGGGCACCGTCAAGGGCGACGACGGCGTCTACCGCAAGCCGGGAACGGCGGGTCTGCACGACGATCTCGACGAGATCGAGGGCCACATGCCCTTCATCGGCGACGGGTCGGTGGCCGTCGACGTCGACGGGGAGGCCAAGTTCGGCTGGCCGACGCCGTCCAAGAAGCTCGAGCTGTACTCGGAGACCCTGGCCGAGTGGGGCTGGCCCGAGTACGCCACCCCCACCTTCATCAAGAGCCACGTGCACTGGGAGGATCTCGACCTCGAGGGGGCCGAACGGATCCTGGTGCCGACCTTCCGTATCCCGACCCTCATCCACACCCGCTCGGCCAACGCCAAGTGGCTCAACGAGATCAGCCATCGTCACCCCCTGTGGATCCACCCCGCCGACGCCGAGAAGCTCGGCATCGAAGAAGGCGGCCTGGTGCGGGTGACGACCGGCATCGGCCACTTCGTCATCGTCGCCTGGCGCACCGAGGGCATCCGCCCCGGCGTCGTGGCGGCGTCGCACCACATGGGCCGTTGGCGTCTCGACCCCGAGCAGGGGCGCTCGTGGGGCGCGGGTCGAGCGACCGTCGACACCGACGGGGAGGGACGCTGGCGCCTGCGCCGGGTGGAGGGCCAGCATCCCTGGCCCTCCGAGGATCCCGACACGTCCCGGGTGTGGTGGCACGACACGGGCGTCCACCAGAACCTCACCTTCCCCGTCCAGCCCGACCCCATCAGCGGCATGCACTGCTGGTTGCAGAAGGTGACCGTGGGCCCGGCCGAGGAGGGCGATGCCTACGGCGACGTGGTGGTCGACACCGCCCGCAGCCACGAGCTGTACCGCGAGTGGCTGGCGATGACCCGGCCCGGGCCCGGCCCCGGGGGCCTGCGCCGACCCCTGTGGTTCGCCCGTCCGGTCAAGCCCCGCGCCAGCGCCTACCGCTACGGGGGCTGATCGCCCACCGGCGTGGGATCTGATACCCCCGGGGGTATACTGGCGCCGCCGGGGTGAGCGATCCCGGCGCCAGCGGCCCCCATCCCACCAGGAGCGACCCATGACCCACCGCGAGCACCCCGCCCCCGCCTACCGCGACGTCGTCGACGGTGCGGCCCAGCTCATCGA
>RFFY01000655.1 GCA_003697065.1 Actinomyces sp.
CCGGCGCCGCGTCGCCCTCGCCGGAGACCGGGCCTAGCCTCAGCGGCGTGGAGCCCCGCACCAGCGTCGCCACCTCCGGGACCGGCATCGGGTCATCCGGGTCGCCGTCGGCGAGCGGACCCGAGGCCACCCGCGCCCTGCGCCGCTACGCCCGCATCACCCGACTGGCCCTGTGGGCCCTCGCCCTCATCGTCGTCACCGGCGGGGCCGTGCGTCTCACCGGGTCGGGTCTGGGCTGCTCGGACTGGCCCGCGTGTGAGAACGACCGCCTCGTCGCCTCCCTGGAGTTCCACCCCCTCGTCGAGTTCGTGAACCGGCTCTTCACCGGGGTGGTGTCGGTGGCGGTGGCCGCCGCCGTGCTGTTCGCCCACCGCCTCCGTCCCCGCCGCCGCGACCTGGTGTGGCTGGCCTGGGGTCTCGTGGCCGGTGTCGTGGGCCAGATCGTCCTCGGCGGCCTCCTCGTGCTCGCCGAACTCGACCCCCGCTTCACCATCGGCCATTTCCTGCTGTCGATGGTGCTGGTCGCCAACGCCGTCGTCCTCGACGTGCGGTCCCGCCGCCCCGCCCCCGGCACGGCTCCGGTCGGCGGGAAGGTGTCCGACACCGCCCTGGCCCGCCTCGTCACCGCCGTCACCGTCGTCGGCACCGCCCTGTTGGTCACCGGGACCATCGTCACCGGCACCGGCCCCCACGGCGGCGACGACCGCGCCGCCCGCCTGCCCTTCCGCATCACCGAGGTGGCCCGCATCCACAGCCTCACCGCCATCGGGCTGCTGGCCCTGACCGCCCTGGTGTGGCACCGGGCCCGTCGGGTCGGCCGCGCCGACCTCTCCGGGGGCGCCCGCCTCCTGGCCGGCCTGCTCGTGGTCCAGGGCGCCGTCGGCTACCTCCAGTACTTCACCGGCGTCCCCGTCGTGCTGGTGGGGATCCACATCGCCCTCGCCACCGCCACCTGGATCGCCGTCGTCCGCCTGCACCTGTCGGCCGGACCCCGGCGGACCCCCGATCCCGTCCCCGCCGCGCCATGACCCCCACCCCCTCGGCGACGACCGCCCCGGCGGTTCCCCGGGGGGCGGCGCCCGTCACCACACCGACGCGCGACCCCGAGATCGACGAGACCGTCCGTCCCGACCGGCCCTGGAAGGTCATCGTGTGGGACGACCCCGTCAACCTCATGTCGTATGTCACCTACGTGTTCCAGAAGCTCTTCGGCTACTCCCGCGAGAAGGCCCACCGCCTGATGATGCAGGTCCACACCGAGGGCAGCGCCGTCGTGTCCTCCGGAACCCGCGAGAAGGCCGAGCTCGACGTCTTCCGCCTCCACGAGCACGGCCTGTGGGCCACCATGGAACGCGACACGTGAGGACCGCACACACCCGGGAGCGCAGGGCATGAGCCGTCGCCGCCGCTTCCATCTGCGCCGGGACGGCACCGTGCGGGTCGCCCTGCCCCCCGACGAGCGCGACCTCCTGCGCTCCCTCATCGGCCAGTTCCGCCATCTGGTGGCCGAACCCGACCCCAGCGACCCCGCCGTCGCCCGCCTCCAGCCGCCGGCCCAGATCGACGATCCCGACGCCGACGCCGAGTGGCGCGCCCTCGTCGGCGACCAGCTCCGCCACCGACGCCTCGACGCCGCCGAGCGGGTGCTGGCCACCCTCGACGGTGCCGACCTCGACGACGAGGGTGTCGAGGCCTGGCTCGAAACCCTGGCCGCTTTGCGCCTCGTGGTCGGCGAACGGGTGGGCGCCTTCGACCGGGCCGAGCCCGACGACGAGCCCGACGAGATCGGTCCCCTCGACGTCGCCTTCGACTGGCTGGCGCTGCTGCTCCAGCTCCTCGTCGAGGAGGCCTCCGGGCGTCTCGACGACGCCTGAGAGCCCGGTCAGCCGGTGTCGACCGGTAGCCAGAAGCCGCCGCCGGTGCCGGGCCCGAGATGGGCGGCGACGGACGGCCCGACCCGGTAGTGCACGAGCTCGACGATCCCCTCCCGCCCGGCCAGAGCGGCACTGAGCCCGTCGGCCAGGGGGCGCGAGGCGTCGTCGGCCACGGCCACCGCCGCCCTCGAGGCCACGCCCGTCGGGAAGGCCGAGGCCATGACGGCGCACAGCTCCGCCACCGTCGTGCCGGCCCCGATCACCTCGATGTCGCCCCCGGTCCCACCGAAGACGAGCACCTCACCGGCCCGGTCGGCGTCGCCGGCGGCGTCGGTGAGGGTGGCATCGAGGCGGCCGCTGCGACGCACCACGTCCAGGGCGCCGACGACGAAAACGGTTCCGATCCCGTCGGCGGCGGCGCGGGCCCGCCGGGCCGCCTCGGCGGGCCCGTGGCCGGCCGCCAGAGCGTCGACGGCGGCCCAGGCGCACAGGGTCACCCCGAACGAGGCGGTACCGGTGTCGACGACCTCGACCGGGACCGGCGCCTCGGCCGCCGCCAGGCGGGCGGCGTTGACGGTGCCCGAATGCTCGGAGCCGACATGGACCGAGACCACCGCCTCGGCCCCCGCTCCCGCCAGGTCCCGGTAGGTGGTGAGGAACTCCCCCGGCGAGGGCTGGGAGGTGGTGATCTCGGGAAAGTCCGGACCGTCACCCACCCGGGCCCAGAAGGTGTCGGCGTCGAGGTCCACGCCCTCGCGCCAGCAGCGCCCGTCGACGGTGACGTGGATGGGCACCACCACCAGGCCCAGGCGGCGGGCGAGGTCGGGCGGGGTCTGGGCCGACGAGTCGACGACCACGACCGCCTTCG
>RFFY01000656.1 GCA_003697065.1 Actinomyces sp.
AGGGCCGCGTGTGTCCGTCGGCGGCTACGCCTCGGTGCGCCCGCGCCCGGCCTTCTCCGTCGGCCTCGGCGTCGATGCGCGCACGCGCCGTCCGCTCCTCACCCTCACCCTTAACCTGTAACCCGGCCATGGTCACCATCACGATCCACATCCACATGGCCGCGTCACGCGGCCCTCACGGGCTCGACGGCGTCGTCGAGGTCATCCCGGCCGAACCGGAGCCTCCCCCTCCGGCCCACACCGCCCGTGGCGACGGCGCGCGCCACACGCCCCCCGAGCCGCCTTCCGAAACCCGTCCCTACCGCTACCCCGATGGCACCAACCCGCCCCCCCGCTGACGCCCTTATCACCACCGGCACGCACACCCTCCGCGACCACATCGCCGTGCTGGAGGCCTGGCTGCACGCCCTCGACCCGGACGCGCTGGCCGCCGTGCGCCAGGTCGTCACCCCCGACACCCCGGCGGATGCATGCATCGACTACGCCTTCCGCCTCGAAGCCGCCATCCGAACCCTGCGCCCGGTGCGGGGCGGCGACCCCGAGGACAACCCGCACGACGACCCGCCGGCTCGCTGACCGACCGAGCCCGATCCGGGTGAGCACGATGAGGGGCGACGCCGAACGATCGTTCGGCGCATTGACCACCCAGCGCCTGCTCACGACCCCGTTCCCCGTACAACTCGTACGCGGTTACCTGAAAGGGCGAGACCTCAAAGCGCCCCAGCGCGTCAAGGAACACCTGACGGCTCAGGCCCGCCAGCCTTCGATGGGGAGATACGGCCCGGTTCATACCACTTGACCACGGCGGCCAGACAAGCCCTCCCTCGTGACCTCCCTTATCAGTTCCGCCCACCTTGTACAGGGGTCTGCCCTGCCTCAGCCTCCGGGCTCCGTGTCCTCTGCCGGCCCGTAGTGGTGGTCTACGAGGTTCATCACGGGCACGTGCAGAGGCAAACCGGTCGGTAGACGAGGCGGGGCCTTCGGGTCGGGATACGCCTCGGCCGTCCGGTGCACGATGTACCCGATGGCGTCGCGCATCCAGACCGGCTCCTCGATCATACCGTAA
>RFFY01000105.1 GCA_003697065.1 Actinomyces sp.
CGTCGTTCGTGGCCGGGTCTGCGGGTCGGGGTTCGTCGTTCATGGCCGGGAGTGCGGGTCGGCGCTCTCGAGGCGGCGGAGTCGGGCTTCGAGAGCCTCGATCTGGGCCGTCTGGACGGCGATGACCTCGAGAGCCGTGTCGAGGGCGTCCTCGACGCTGGCGAGGGCCCGCGTGCCCACCACGTCGTTGCGGAGGGTCTCGGCGGCGCGGCCGGCGAAACGGGAGGTGGTCTCGGCGGCGCGGGCCCCGGCGGACCGGGCGCGGGCGCGCAGCCGGTCGAAGGTCTCCCGCACCTCGGCGAGGGGGTCCTCGGTCGGCTCGGTGCTGGTCGGGTCGGTGGGGTCCCCGGTCGGGTCGGTGGTGCTCATGGTCGTGTCCCTGGGTGTCGTCGCTCGGGCCCGGTGGGCGAGGGCACGCAGAGCTGACGGACACCGCCGGCCGGCGCCGTCGCGGCGGCGCGCCTCAGGCCCGGTGGCCGGGGCGGACGAAGGTGACGGGGGCCGGGTCGACCAGCACGTGGAGCTCCCAGATGCTGTCGCGGGGGAGGGCGGCGGACAGGCGCTGGTCCTCGTTCCAGGGGTACCCGGTGGCGACGTCGACCTCGACGGTCTCGGTGGTGACGACGAGGCCCTCACCGCCGGGCAGGGAGGCGCCGACCGGGGTGAGGGCCGAGCCGATGGCGTCGGGGCCGTCGACACGCAGGCGCACCAGGGGTCCGTCGCCCGCCTCGCCCCAGGCCCACACGTGGGTGGCGAGGGGAGCGGCGGCGGGGAGGGCCCCCGTGTGCCACCCGTCGAGATCGGCCCACGCCCCCTGGAGGCCGTCGAGGAGGGGAGCGAGTTCGGCCCAGGGTCGACGTCCCAGGACGTGCAGGGTGCGGGTGTCGGTGGTCATGGCTCGTCCCGGGGGAGCTCGAGGGGGCGGAGGCGGGGGAGCTCGTCGGCGCCGAGGGGCTCGGGAGCGGGTGGCGGATCGAGGCGGACGGTGCCGTGGCCGCGTCCGGTGCGTCCGCCGAAGGCGGCGTAGCCGTCGTGGAGGTCGGCGGCGGCGTGTTCGAGGAGACGCCGGTGGGTGGTCGACAGGGGACGGGGGCTGGTGATGACGAGGGGGAAGGTGCCGGCGGTGACGACCTCGTCGGTCCAGAGCTTGCCGTCGTGGGCGCCGCCGGTGAAGCGGTCGATGGCGACGTGGGGTTGTTCGACGACGGTGGCGTCGGCGATGGGGGCGTCGGCGAAGTGCAACAGGCCGCGGCGGGCGGTGTTGCCGAAGAGGACGCACACGGGGCACGGGATGACGGTGTCGCGGGTGCACACCTCGTGCTCGGCGTCGGGGGGATCGACGAGGCTGTCGCAGATGTAGGCGACCCGGGACCGGAACACCCCCTTGATGGCGGTACCGGGCACGTAGGGGGTGCCGTCGGGCAGGCGCTGGACGGGGGTGGCGGTCTCGGGTTGCTTGTGGCCGGTGCCGACGTGGAGACCGTCGACGATGGTGGCGGTCCAGCGGAGTTCGTCGGCGGGGGTGTCAGGGGCCGCGACGGGCACCTCGTGGGTGCACAGGGCGCTGACGCGCTCGGGGCCCAGGCCCGACAGCCAGGTGCGGCGGCCCTCGGGGGTGGCGAGGTCGATGCTGGTGTGGCGCAGGTGCACGAGTCGGGTGCGCCCGGCGCCGGAGGTGGTACCCCGTCCCAGGCTGGGGTGCCAGGAGGCGAGGGCGTCGAGGGCGTCGTCGAGGGGAGCCTCCGACAGGAGCCACACGTCGACGAGGGTGCCGGCGTCGAGGCCCTGCTGGGTGAACAGCATGTGCTCGCGGGCGCTGCCGCGGACGCGGTCGACGGCGGTGCGGGTCCGGGCCCCGACGCCGGGCCGGTCGCCGTCGGGGCCGCTCACGCGGGTGCCGAGCACGGTGACCGGTGAGGTC
>RFFY01000657.1 GCA_003697065.1 Actinomyces sp.
ATACGGGGTGCCGTCGGGTTGGGCGAGGGGGATGTCGCCTTGCCAGCTCCACCAGAGGTCGCCTCGGGCGTCGGTGTCGGCGTCGGGGTAGTAGACGCCGTAGAGGCTGGAGTCGTAGGCGATGAGGTTGTCGTGGGAGTGGAGGGTGCCGGCGGGGGCGCCGTTGTAGATGAGGGCGCCGCCGAAGAGGTAGTTGCGGGCGACGGTGATCTCGCGGGCGTCGGAGGCCTGGAGGGTGGCGTTTTGGTCGTGGTAGGGGGCGATGAGGCGGGAGTCGGTGACGGTGAGGGTGCCGCGGGACCAGATCTGGATGGTGTCGGAGTGCTGGCCGGGGGCGTGGGTCTGGGAGTGGACGAAGGTCTCGGTGATGATGCCGTAGTCGTTGTCGGAGGTGGCGAGCTGGTCGTGGGTCATGTGGATGCCGTCTTCGCCGCCGATGATCTCGCTGCGGTGGATGGTGAAGTTCCACCCGGCGAAGGCTTTGGTGTCGGTGCCGGAGGCGTCGATGGTGACCCATTCGAGGCGGAGGTCGTTGCCGTGGCCCTCGCCTTGGGAGGCGACGTTGGAGACGGCGTAGCCGAGGGTGCCGTCGTAGTCGTGGATCCAGGCGTAGCGGATGGTGACGTCGTCGGCGGAGACGTGGAGACCGCCGGTGACCTCGATGCCCTCGGCGATGCGGGAGCCGCCGTTGTGTTCGGCGAGCCAGGCGTCGGTGATGTCGAGATCGTGGTAGGTGCGCAACGACCCCGAGAACAGGCCCGCCGCCCGCGCCCCCTCGATCCCCGTGTTCGCCGACCCCAACCCCAACGCCACCGAGCAGGTGACATCGGGTCGTGGGGCCGTGGCGGGCCGGCCGGCGTAGCGCCACAGGAAGGTGGCGACCTCGCCGCGGGTGACGGGTCGGTCGGGGGCGAAGTGGGCGCCGCCGACGCCGGTGGTGATGCCGTTGCGGTAGGCCCAGGCGACGGGCTGTTGCTGCCAGGCGGCGGTGACGTCGGCGAAGGGGTGTGAGCCTCCGGCGGGCTGGCCGGCGTAGCGCCACAGGAAGGTGACCATCTCGGCGCGGGTCGCCGAGGCACCGGGGAAGAAGCAGCCGGGACGAATCCCCGTGGTGATCCCCCTGTCGGCCATCCAGGCCACCGCGTCGGCGTGGTAGCGGTCGGCACGGACGTCCTGGAAGCCGCCGTAGGCTCCGGCGGGGACGGCGCCGGCGCCGAGGGCGGCGACGAGGGCGACGGCCCCGACGAGGCGCCGGATCGGGATCGAGCTGGTCGTGCTGGCTGGCATGGCGCTCCTCAGACGGTCAGCCGCGCCTCCGTAACCCTACCGTCATGAGATCGTCACGATCCACGCTGGGATCACCGACCACGGTGAGTGGTCATGCATCGGACGGGACCGGTCGACCGATCTCGGGACCCGCAGGGGGTGGTGAGACCGAATACGGGGTGCCGTCGGGTTGGGCGAGGGGGATGTCGCCTTGCCAGCTCCACCAGAGGTCGCCTCGGGCGTCGGTGTCGGCGTCGGGGTAGTAGACGCC
>RFFY01000658.1 GCA_003697065.1 Actinomyces sp.
AACGAGGGCGATGCCGAACATGATGGCGGCCATCCAGGCCACCTGGGCCCGCTCGGCGAAGGCCCACACGAAGCGGGGCCGGCGGGCGGCGTCGAGGAGAGCGACGACGCTGAGCGTGAGGGGTGTGGCGAGCACCAGGAGCACAGCGACGGTGAGGACGAGCTCCACGGCCCCAGCATGACATGGGTCCGGCGGGGTCCGGGCCCGGCGCCGCGGTCAGCGCCGCGGGACGTCGCGGCGGACGGCGGACACGACGGTGGCCGGATCGGGGGCCGTGGGCACCTGGTGGACGCGGGCCTGGCGCTCCAGGAGGGCGTCGATCACCGGAGCGGGTTGGGGATCGGCGAAGTAGAAGCCCTGGCCGAGTTGGCAGCCGAAGTCCAGGAGGCGGCGGACCTGGTCGGCGTCGGTGATGCCCTCGGCCAGGGTGGTGATACCCAGGCCGCGGGCCAGGGCCACGACATGGCGCAAGATGGTGTCGTCGGCGGGGCTGTGGCCCATGCGAGCCACGAAGGAGCGGTCGAGCTTGACGAGGGAGGGCTCGAAGTCGCGCAGGTGGGTGAGCGACGAGAAGCCCGTCCCGAAGTCGTCGAGCGCCATACCGACCCCGAGGGTGCGTGCACCCTCCACGGCGTGCCAGATGGTGTGGACGTCGGCGATGAGGGCGGTCTCGGTCAACTCGACGTAGAGCTGGGCGGGGTCGGCCCCGGTCCGGGTCAGCACGTCCCGCAGGAGGTCCACGAAGTCGCTCTGGGCGAGCTGGCGCGGGGAGACGTTCAGGGTCACCCGCAGGGGGTGGCCGCCGGGCTCGGCGATCTCGGCCCAGTGGCGGGCCCGCCGGGCGGCCTCTTCGACCACCCAGCGACCCACGGGGACGATCAGACCGGTGTCCTCCAAGGCGGGGAGGAAGTCGGGGGGATGCAACAGGCCCCGTTCGGGATGGGCCCAGCGCAGGAGGGCTTCGACGCCCACCATCCGGCCCGACTCGAGGGCGACGAGGGGCTGGTAGAAGAGGCGGAACTCGCCCGCCTCGAGGGCCTGTTCGAGGCGCCGCTCGGCGTTGGCCGGCGTGAGCCGGGAGCGCAGGGTGGGATCGAACACCGTGACCCGGCGGGGCGTGCCCTTGGCGGCGTACATGGCGGTGTCGGCGTCGCGCAGGACCTCGTCGACGTCGGAGTTGGGGTCGGCGAAGGCGATGCCCACGCTGGCGGAGATCCGGATCCGGTCCTCGCCGAACTCGAAGGGGATCTCCAGGAGGTCGACCAGCTCACGGGCGAGGCGTTCGGACTGCTCGGGGGCGGCGGGTGCCGGGTCGAGGACGACGAACTCGTCGCCGGCGAACCGGGCCACGAAGCGGTCGGGGCCCGCCCCCTCGGCGAGCCGGTCGGCCACGGCTCGCATGAGGCGGTCGCCGACCTCGTGGCCCCAGGTGTCGTTGACGGCCTTGAAGCCGTCGAGGTCGACGAACAGGACGCCGACGCGGGTGTTGAGGCGACGGGCGTGGCGGGTGGCGCCGGGTAGAACGGCCCGGAGGTAGCGCCGGTTCGGCAGGCCGGTGAGGGGATCGTGCAGGGACAGGCGGGTCAGCTCGCGCTGGGCCCGGATGGCGTCGCGGTAGCGCCGGGTGGCGAAGACCACGGCCCCGAGGGGGGCGACGACCAGGAGGGCCAGGAGTCCGTTGGTGTCGAGGTCCCGCCCGGGGTCGAGTCGGTCGAGGAGCCACTCGGGCAGGCGGTAGACGATGGCGAGGACGCAGACGACGACCCCGACCACGACGATCAGGGCCAGTTCCACCCCGGCGCGGCGCTCGCTCTCGACGAGGTCCTCGACGTGGAAGGGGCCCTCGCGGGGCGCGGCGAAGGTGCGGGTGCCGTCGTCGCGGGATGAGCGGAGTCGTCGGAGCACGTCGGAGCACCTCGGGTCGCCGGGCGGCGGCCGTTCTCACCGTGATCGTCGGCGCTCGGCGTCCGGTCTTGAGTCCCCGCTCGATCGCCCCGGGTCGCCGGGCGGGTGGAGGCGAGCACGGTCGCCGGGGCTCGACGGTTACCCGGGCGGGCGCCCTCAGGTCGTCGGTGCGGGGGGCAGGGAGCGCCGGCTCGAGCCCACGAGGGCGACCAGGACCCGCAGGTAGTGGTAGGCGAGACGCATCCGTTGGGTGGAGGCCGCGCCCGCGGCGCGCTCGTCCATGTGCACTGGGACCTCGCGGACGTCGTAGCCGGCACGGCAGGCGGCCACGAGGGCCTCGACGGAGTCCATGTACTCGGTGGGGTAGTGGGCGGCGAAGGCCGACAGGAGGGGCTCGGCGATCCCCCGGAAGCCCGAGGAGGTGTCGCGGAAACGGCGGCGGGTGAGGAGGCCGACCCCGAGGCGCAGGCCCGCCATGGCGACCCGGCGGGCGTACCCGACCCGGTAGTCGCCAGCGGCGAAGCGGTCGCCGACGACGAGGTGGGCGCCCTCGTCGAGCACCGCCAACAGGGCGGCGATCTCGTCGGGGCGGTGCTGACCGTCGGCGTCGAACTGGACGACCCGCCGGTAGCCGTGTTCGACGGCGTAGCGGAAACCGGCGCGCAGGGCTGCACCGATGCCGAGATTGACGGGGAGGCGGACGACCGGGACCCCCCGCTCGCGGGCGACGCGGCCGGTGGCGTCGTCGGAGCCGTCGTCGACGACGACGATGTCGAGTCCGAGGCGGTCGCGGACGGCGAGGAGGGCGTCGAGGGTGGACCCGATGGCCGCCTCCTCGCGGAAGGCGGGCATGACCACCAACGTCGACGCCGGCGTCACGGGGAGCTCGTCGCCGCGGGACGGGTCCGTCCGGCCTCGCCGGGGGGATGGCGGAGTTCCTCGTGGTAGTCGGCCTCGACGTTGACCGCCCAGACGTCGTGTGCGGTGCCCTCGACGATGTTCTCGACGGTGAGCATCGCCGTGTACATGGAGTGGTCCTGGTTGTTGTAGCGGTGCATGCCGTTGCGACCGACGGGGTGCACGCCGGGCAGCTCCCGCTCGAGCCAGTGCCGGATGGTCTCGACGTTGTCGCGGTAGTGGGCGTCGTACATGGGGTAGGCCCGGGGCATGCGCACCACGTGACCGCCCTCCACGAGCTCGGGGTCGACGAGGCCCAGGGTCGCCAGCTCCCGGCGGGCGAGGGCGATGAGCTCGTCGTCGGGTGCGGTCCACAGTTCGTCGCCCTCGTCGACGAAGTACTCGAGGCCCAGGCAGGTGCGATCGGGTTCGGGCACCATGTCGGGCGACCAGGCGCCGAAGTTCTGGATGCGTCCGACCTTCACCCCCGGCTCGTGGATGTAGATCCAGTTGTCGGGAAAGGCGGCGTCGGCGGGCACCACCAAAGCGACGGTGAGGAAGTCCCGGAAGGTCAGCCCCTTGGCAGCGGCGAGGACCTCCGCCGGCGGGGGAGGGTCGAGGGCCTCGACCAGCAGGGCCAGGGGCATGGAGGAGATCACGACGTCGGTGGGGAAGTCGACGGGGCCCTCGGGCGTGTCGGCACGCACCGCCACCACGCGCCCCTCGGCGTGCAGGATCCGGGTCACGGGATGGCGCAGGCGCACCTCACCGCCTTGTGCCGTCACGAGTTCGGCGCAGCGCTCCCACATCATGCCGGGCCCCCGACGGGGGTACTCGAAACGCTCGATGAGGCTGGTGATCCGGGTCTGGCCCCGCCGGGGGGTGAGGGCGTTGACGATGGCGCGGGCGAGGTCGAGGTTCTTGATGCGCTGGGCCGCCCAGTCGGCCTGGATGGTGTCGGCCGGCACCCCCCACACCTTCTCGGTGTAGGTCTTGAAGAAGATGCGGTACAGGCGCCACCCGAAGCGGGCGGCCACGAAGCCCTCGAAGGTCGACTGGTCGGCGGGGGGACGGATCCGGACCCACAGGTAGGACAGGACGCAGCGGATCGCCTCGAGGATGCCGAGGTTGCGCAGGGCGTTGGCAGCGCGCAGGGGGTAGTCGTAGAAGCGCCCCCGGTAGTGGATGCGGCTCATGCGGGGCCGGGTGAGCATCTCGTCGTCGTCGAGCCACTCGTGCCACAGATCCCGCACGGGGGGGACCTTGGTGAAGAAGCGGTGACCGCCGATGTCGAAGCGCCAGCCGTCCCGGACGACGGTGCGGGAGATGCCGCCGACGATGTCGTCGGCTTCGAGGACGAGCGGCCGCACCCCGCGGCGACAGAACTCATGGGCCGCGGTCAATCCGGCCGGCCCGGCGCCGATGATCACCGGACGTGGCGGATCGGCCTCCGGCGGCGGTGTCGGCGTGGCGGCGCCGGTGCGCGTGGATGTGTGGGCCAACTCCGCTCGCCCTCCCTCGGATCCGGTCGTCGCATGCTAGCGAGGGCCCGGGCGGGTGCCCCAAATCTGGCCGGGCGTCCGGCGGTCCGCCCCCGGTCGCCGGGCCTGTGCGACACTGCGGCCATGGCGCCCGAAGCCCCGATCACGGAAACCGAGAGCGCGGAAACCCGGACGGCCGACGCCGAGGCGGTGTTCGACTGTCCGCGTTGCGGGCGGCGGGTCCGGGAGCGCTTCTACGGGCCCTGCACCTCGTGCCGCGGGGAGCTGAGGGCCACACTGGGCGGCAGCGCCCGTGAGGTCGAGGTGGCCGAGTACGAGCCCAAGATGAACGTGACGCCCAACGCCGTCGCCCTGCGCGACGACTGAGGGGACCCGGACCCCGGGGAAGGCCGTCGGCGCCGGGCCCGATCGCGCCCCGGACGCGGCGAGGTCCCGAGTAGCCTCCCGGCTCGCACCGGTCAACTCCTCGGGACCTCGGTACGACTGCTCCACCCGGCTGCCGGTTCCCCGTCGGGTACCGGCTGCACTCGGGACCCCGCCCCGTACGAGGGCGGCGTCCTGGTCGCCACGGTGACCGTCGCCACCGCATCGACCCGAGTCGACCATCGATGCCCGTCGGCATCCGGACCCGGCGGGTCACTCGTCCCGGTTCCCGTCGGCCCCGGTCGAGCCCCGTCGATCCGTCACGTCCCGCCCGGCGGGTTCCGTCCGACCCCGTCGCGGCACCCGGCGGCGCCGCCACGGCTGTGCGGACGGTCCACCGGCCGGTGGTGCCACCATCCTTCCTCCCGGTCGGCCCCCGTCGGGGCCTCGCTCCGGTCGGTCGGTGCCGGCACCGCCGTGCTCCGGTCGACCCACCGACTCCCGAAGGAGCCGGCCTGGTTCAGCCGTGTCGTCGGTGGTCCGGGTTCCTTCCCGTCGCTCGGCCCTCCCGAGGTGAATCGATCGGGCTCTGCGCCGGGCTCTCGCCCTTTCCTCCGGCGACGGGGCGACTCTGCCCCACCGCTTGCCCGCCGGTCAAGTGGATTCGCGAAATCCCCAGGGTCGTCCAGAGGTGGACCAGGAAATCCACACGGGACCCCCGCTCGTCCACAGAGACACCCACAGGAATCAGGGGGCGAGAGCCGACGCCAGGGCCCGTCGATAGCGCTGTGCGTGCAGATCGACGAGCTCGAGGTAGGCGGTCGAGGCGTTGTAGCCGAGCACGGCCCGGCGCCACCCGCCGGCGGTGTCGAGGCGGCCCCCGAGGCGGCAGAGGTAGCGGGCGGCGGCGGCGGCGGCGTCGTCGATGTCCTGGACGTCGAGGCGTCCGTCGCCGTCGCCGTCGACGGCCCAGCGGGCCCAGGTCTCGGGAATGAACTGGAAGGGTCCCACGGCGCGATCGAGGACCGGGTCGCCGTCGAGGGCGCCGCCGTCGGTGTCGACGACGCGGCGCACCCCGGCCGACCCGTCGAGGGCGATCCCCACGATGGGTGGGCTCACCCGGCCGTCGGGACCGAGATCGGCGGGGCCCAGGCGCCCGTGTCGGCTCTCGACCCGGGCGATGGCCGCCAACTGCCACCAGGCCACCCCGCAGGCGGGCGCCACCCCGGCCTGACGGTCGGCGGCCTTCAGGTAGGCGTCGACGGCCACGAGGGGAAGGTCGGTACCCGCCACCACGGCGCCCCGTCTCGCCCGCCGGGCGGCATCGACGAGGCCGGGGAGCGCCGCCTCCACCTCCACGCTCTCGGCGGCGAGCTCCTCGAGACGGGACCGAGCGGCGGCGCGGTCGGTGGCGAGGGCGCGGCGGCGCGCTGCCAGCTCGTCGATCTCGCCGTCGATGGAGGCGGCCCGCCGGCGGAGCTCGGCTCGGCGGGCCAGCAGGTCGGCCTGGACGGTGTCGAGGAGTTCGGCCTGTCGGCGGGCGTCGAGGTCGGGGCCGGGGTCGATGACGGGGTCGGCGGATCCGAGACCGACGAAGCGGTGGACGGCGCGGTCGGCGAGGAGGGCGTCGACGTCGGCGGCGGTGGCGGCGAGATGGCGACGCTCGCGACGGGCCCGGTCCAGTTCGGCGGTGACGTCACGCAGCTCGCTGGTCGTGGTCTCGACCTCGGCCCGGGTGGCGCCGACCCGACGCTCGAGGGTCGTGCGTCGGGCGAGCATCTCCTCCAGCCGCGCCGCGGCCCGAGCCCAGCCCGTCCCGCTGAGTTCCAGGGTGAGCAGGCGCGGATCGAGGGTGTCGTCGGGGACGAGGAGCCCGATCGGCACCACACCTCCGTCGGGCACGGTCAGGGCTCCACCCATGATGAGCGGCGTCGGGTCGGCGGCGGCAGGGGCGGACGGATCGCCGGCATCGGCGTCGGCCGGGAGCGCCACGAGGGTGAGAAGGGTGGCGAGGGTGAGGACAGCCGCCGCCAGCCGTCGGACGGTGAGGCGGGGGTGACGGGGGAGAGTCGGAGTCGGCACGCGTGACCTCGTCGAGGGCTGTGCCGCTCGCCCGGAAGACCCGGACGGCAGCATAGCGCGGTCGACGCGTCACCGCTCGTGGGTGTGGGGGTGTCCCTGTCGGTACTCGGACACGACCCTCAGGAGGGTCTCGGGCTCGTCGGTCATGATCCCGTCGACGCCGAGGTCGAGCAGGCGGCGCATCTCGGCGGGATCGTCGATGGTCCACACGTGCACGTCGATGCCGTAGTGGTGCGCCGTCTCGACGAAGCGGGGGGTGACGATGGTGGTTCCCGCCGCCCGGACCGGGACCTGGACGCAGGCCACGTCCGGGACGGGCACCGGCATCCCCCGGGACCGGGCCTGGAGCCGGGCGACACCGCGGGGACCGGCGCTGGTGCACAGGCCGGGTCCCAGGCGGCGGCGCAGCTCGGCGATGCGTCGGTCCGAGAACGAGCCGATGCAGATCCGCTCGAGCGCACCGGTGCGGGCCACGAGATCGACGAGGGGTTCGACGGCGGCGTCGTGTTTGGGATCGAGGTTGACGAAGGTGTCGGGAAAGGCCTCGAGCAGTTCGTCGAGGCGCAGAACCGGCTCGCTGCCGCCGATACGGGCCCGACGGACCTCGGCCCAGGTGAGCTCGGCCACGCGGCCGGTGCGGTCCGTCACCCGATCGAGCACCTCGTCGTGGAAGGCGAGCGCCACCCCGTCGGCGGTGACGTGGACGTCGGTCTCGAGGTGGGTGTAGCCGAGCTCGACGGCGTGGGCGAAGGCCCGCAGGGTGTTCTCGGGATGGACGCCGGCGCCACCCCGGTGGGCGAAGGCGAGGGGTCGGGGGTGATCGAGGAAGCGATGGCGGCCCATCGGCGCCACGCTAACGCCGGTCGGAGCCGGGCGGCGGCGCCGGGACCGCGGGTCGTCGTCTCCGGGCGCCCGCTCCAGACTGGACCGGCGCACCGACCGGGCGAGAGACGCAGACGACGAGGAGGCGACCGGGTGATCGACCGCGACGTGAAGCGGTGTCTGGGCCAGATGATGAAGGGGGTGCAGGTCGTGGCCGCCCGCCACGACGGGGTGACCCGGGCCTACACCAGCCACTGGGTGTGCCAGGTCGCCTTCGACGAGCCGATCGTGCTGGCCTCGGTGTCCCCCCGTCACGACACCCATCCCCTGATCCTGGCGTCGGGGGCGTTCACCGTGTCGATCCTGGCCGGGGACCAGATCGCCGAGGGCCAGTACTTCTCGTATCCCGGGCGGCGCTTCCGCCGGGTGGCGACCGAGTTCCTCGAGGAGGTCGACGGCCACCCCGTGGTCCCCGGCTGTCTGGCGTGGCTCCACTGCGAGGTCACCGAGCGCCTCGAGCCGGCGACGGAGGTCGACCACGACCTGATCCTCGGACGGGTCGTCGCCGTCGGTGAGGGACGACTCGGCGAACCGCCCCTGCTGTACTCCTCGCGCCACGGGTGGCGCGTGGCCGGTCCTCCCGCCCGCGAACCGGGAGAGTCGATCCGTGACCGTCTCCTGGCCCGCCTCGAGGCCGACGCCGGGAGCTAGCGGCGAGGACCGGGGACGTCGTCTCCGGTCGGAGTGGCCCGGCGGTCACCCACCGGGGGCCGACCGGTCGTAGAGTTGGGGCATGCACCGTCGTACCAAGATCGTCGCCACGATCGGTCCCGCCTCCGCCGACGAGGCCACCCTGCGGGCGATGATCCGCGCCGGGCTCGACGTCGCCCGACTCGGGCTCGCCCACGGCAGCCTCGACGAGGCCCTCGAGCGCTACCACCGGATCCGGCGGGTGGCCGACGACGAGGGGCGCCGGGTCGGGATCCTCGTCGACCTGCCCGGCCCCAAGGTGCGCCTGGCCTCCTTCGGTGACGAGCCCGTCGAGATCCCCGCCGGGAGCCGCGTCGCTCTGCGGGTCGGTTTCGAGCGCTCCACCGCCACCGACCTCGAGGTCGCCTACGAGGGCCTGCTCGACGACGTCCAGCCCGGCGACGGCCTCAACCTCGGCGACGGGCGGGTGGTGCTCACCGTCACCGACAAGGCCGACGACAAGCTCGTCGCCGACGTGGTCCACGGGGGCGTCCTGTCGGGACGCCCCGGCTTGCACATCCCCTCGGATCGGCTCCGGATGGCCACCCCGACCCCCGACGACTTCGCCGCCCTCGACGCCTTCGTCGACGCCGGGGTCGACATGGTGGCCGTGTCCTTCGTGCGCTCCGCCCACGACATCCGTCGCGTGGGAACCGAGCCCTACCCCCGCGGTCCTTTGATCGTGGCCAAGATCGAGACCCGGGCCGCCGTCGACAACCTCCCCGGCATCATCGAGACGGCGGGGGCGATCATGGTCGCCCGTGGTGACCTCGGCAACGAGTGCTCGATCGAGGACCTGCCCCACCTCCAAAAGCGCATCATCCGCGAGTGCATCGCCGGGGGACGCCCCGTCATCACCGCCACCCAGATGCTCGAGTCCATGATCACCAGTCCCACCCCGACGCGCGCCGAGGCGTCCGACGTCGCCAACGCCGTGTTCGACGGATCGTCGGCGGTGATGTTGTCGGCCGAGACGGCGGTGGGCATCGACCCCGTCAACGTGGTGCGCACCATGAGCCGGATCGCCCGTCGGGCCGACGAGGAGTTCGACTACGGCCGGTGGGCGACCCAGCTCGCCGAGCTCCACATGACGAGCAACGACCAGGGTCCCCGCTCGGTCACCGACGCCATGACGATGGCGGCGTGGCGGGCGACCGCCGAGCTCGGCATCCAGACCATCGTGTGCATCTCCGGCTCGGGGTTCACGGTGCGTTCGATGGCCCGCTTCCGGCCCCGGGCCCAGATCATCGGCTTGTCGGCCAGCGAGGCCACGGTGCAACAGCTCACCTTGAGCTGGGGAACGGTGCCGATGCTCTTCGAGGCGGGTGGCTCGAACGAGGAGATGGTGACCGCGGCCCTGCGCCGGGCCCGCGACACCGGCCATGTCCGACCCGGCGAGCTCGTGGCGGTGCTCGCCGGTGCCGACAGCCGCTCCCAGGCCACCAACGTCCTGCGCCTCGAGCGGGTGCCGTGAGCCCCACCTGGTCCCCGGCCGACCGCTCGGCATGCGGGGGTCGGCGGTGAGCGACACTCCCGTCTCCTTCACGCCGTCGGGACCACCCGAGACGGTGCTGCCCGACGAGCCGGCCGACGCGCTGGCCGCCCTCGACGAGGCCGTGGCCGAACCCGACCCGGCACGTCGCTTCGAGGCCGTCGCCGCCGTGTGCGAACGCTTCCCGACCATGTCGGCGGCCTGGGCGGCTCTGGGCGAGCTGTGCGAGCGGCCCGCTCTCGCCTACGCCTGCTACCGCACGGGCTACCACCGTGGCCTCGACCGCCTCCGGGCCCATGGCTGGCGTGGCTCGGGCTACGTCCGGTGGCGCCACCCGTCCAACCGGGGCTTTCTGGCGTGCCTGCAGGGGCTGGGTCGCACGGCGGCCCGCATCGGTGAGCTCGACGAGGCCGAGCGCTGTCGCTCCTTCATCGGTCAACTCGATCCCGAGCTCTGACGCCCCTGTCCGGGGCCGGTGGATCAGGATCCGTCGGTCCAGTCGATGTCTCCGTAGGCGAACAGGGCCGGGGTCCCGCCGGTGTGGACGAAGACGATGTCGTCGTTCTCGTTCCAGCGAGCGCGGCGCACCCCGTCGACGAGGCCGGCGAGGGCCTTGCCCGAGTACACGGGGTCGCACACGATGCCCTCGGTGCGGGCGAGGAGGCGGACGGCTTCGACCATGTCGTCGGTGACCGCTCCGTAGGCCGGGCCGCGGTGGGCGTCGGTGGTGATGACGGGTCCGGTGCCGGGATCGGTGTCGTCGCCGCCGGCCCGGGCGGCGAGATGGTCGAGGGCCCGCCGGCGCAGTTCGGCGATGGTGGCGGCGGTGGTCTCGGCCCGACCGGCGACGTCGACGGCTTCGACGACGAGCTCCTCGTGGCCCCCCAGGTCGGCCGCCAGGCGTAGTCCGGCCGCCGTGCCGCCGGTGGAGGCCGCCACCACGAGGGCGCTCGGACCGATGCCGGCGTCGGCGCACTGGCCGAGCAGTTCGAGGCCGCCGTCGACCCAGCCGATGGTCCCGACGGCGTCGCTGCCGCCCGGTGGAACGACGTGGGCGGTCAGACCCCGAGCAGCGAGCTCCGCCACCACGGAGTCGGCGCGTTCGGCCGCCGCGTCGGGGTCGTCCACGGGGTGGACGTGGGCGCCCAGGAGGTCGTCGAGGAGGCGGTTGCCGCCGGCCAGGTACACCGGGTCGTGGCGCGGGACGAGAGGGGACAGCACCAGGTGGGCCTCGAGGCCGCACCGGACGGCGGCGGCGGCCGTCTGGCGGCAGTGGTTGGACTGGACCGCCCCGAAGGTGACGACGGCGCCCGCTCCCCGGGCCCGGGCGACGCCGAGATGACGTTCGAGCTTGCGGACCTTGTTGCCGCCGAGCGCCAGCCCGGAGGCGTCTTCCCGCTTGCACCACAGGCGGGGTCCACCCCCGAGGGCGTCACGGAGGCGGGGGAGGGGCTCCAGGGGCGTCGGCCAGTGGCCCAGCGGGACGCGGGGGAGGTCGTCGAGGACGGAGACGAGACGCGAGGCGCGGGGCGCGGTCTCGGGCGGCGGCTCGGGCTGGGCGGTCATGCGCCGACGCTAGCGGCCGGGCTCGCACGGGTGCCGTGTCGACCCGACCCGGCCTCGCTAGGGTCGGCCGGTGCCCGTCGGTGACGTCCCCTTCAGCGCAGCGGTGCTCGCCGGGGGCGCCTCGCGCCGCATGGGTCGGGACAAGGCCCTGATCGAACTCGACGGGCTCCTCCTGGTCGAGCGGGCCCTGGTCTCCCTCGCCGCCGCCGGCGCCCGGGAGGTGTTCGTGGTGGGAGGTGACCGCTCCCGCCTCGCGGCCCGCGGTCACCGGGTCGTCGCCGACATCCATCCCGGTCAGGGGCCCCTCGGTGGGATCATCACCGCCCTCGCCACGTCACGACACCCGGTCACGGCGGTGCTGGCGTGCGATCTCGTCGACCCCTCCCCGGTGCCGGTGACGTCTCTGCTCGGTGCCCTTGGCACGTCCCAGGTGGCGGTGCCCCACGTCGAGGGCCGCGACGAGTGGCTCCACGCCGTGTGGCGTCGCGAGGCGCGGGAGCCCCTCGAGGCGGCCTTCGCCGGCGGTGCCCGCGCCGTGCGGACGGCGGGGGAGGTGCTGGCCGTGACCCGCCTCTGCGATGCCGATCCGTGCTGGTTCGCCGATGCCGACACCCCCGGTGAACTGGCGGCGTCGCTCGGCGCGCGAACACCGCCGGGACGGCGCCGCGCCCCCGACGCGGCGCGCCGGTAGAGTCGGGACGAGGACCAACCGTGGCCGACAACGACTCCGCCCAGACCCGCCGCCGCCGACGAGGCGGCCGATCCGCCCCGCCGGCACCCGTCGACTTCACCCTCGTCACCGACGACACCGCCCTGCGTGACGTCGTCGAGGCGCTGGTGACCGAGCCCCGCTACGCCCTCGACACCGAGTTCCACCGCGAGCGGACCTACTGGCCGCGGGTGGCCCTCATCCAGATCGCCTGGCCCGGCGGGCTGGTCCTCGTCGATCCCCTCGCCGTCGACGTCTCCCCCCTCGCCAAGGTCTTCCGGGGCGAGGGCCTGGCCGTGCTGCACGCCGCGGCCCAGGACCTCGAGGTGCTCGAGATCGCCTGCGGCGCCGTCCCGGCCCGCCTCTTCGACACCCAGATCGCCGCCGGCTTCCTCGGCCTGTCGTCGCCCTCGTTGGCCTCCCTGCACGAGCGCTACCTGGGCGTGCGCCTGCCCAAGGCGAGCCGCCTGACCGACTGGCTCGACCGCCCCCTGCGACCCGCCCAGCTCGACTACGCCGCTGCCGACGTGGCCCGACTGCTCGAGCTCCACGACCGCCTCTCGGCGGAGTTGGCCGAGCGGGGTCGTACCACCTGGGCCGAGACCGAGTTCGAGCTCCTGCGCACCCGTGAGCGGGGCCCCCGCGCTCCTGAGGATGCCTGGTCGCGGATCAAGGAGTCGCGGCATCTGCGGGGCACGGCGATCTCGATCGCCCGATCCGTGGCCGCCTGGCGGGAGCGGCGGGCCGCCGAACTCGACCAGCCGACCCGCTTCGTCCTCAGCGACATGGCGGTG
>RFFY01000659.1 GCA_003697065.1 Actinomyces sp.
ACGCCCTTGTACTGGGCGACGTTCTCGGCGGTCTGGCCCATGGCGATGTAGATGTCGGGCAGGCCCTCGGGCGGGGTCCAGGGTTCGGCACCACCCTGGGCCCGGCGGGCGGTGCGGGCCTCGGCCTCGGCGAACTTCTCGTTGTGGGGGCCGGTGTCGGCGGCCCCGTTGCGGTAGCGGCTGACGGTCTCGACGCCTCCGGCGATGAAGGCGTCTCCCTCGCCGGCCTTGATGGCGTGGGCGGCCATGCGGATCGTCTGCAGGGACGAGGAGCAGTAGCGGTTGACCGTCACGCCGGGAACCTCGAGGTCGGCGAGCACGGCGGCGACCCGGCCGATGTTGTAGCCCGACTCGCCGCCGGGCTGGCCGCAGCCCCAGATGACGTCCTCGACCTCGGCAGGGTCCAGGGCGGGCACCTTGGACAGGACGTCGCGGATGATGAAGGCGGACATGTCGTCGGGACGGGCGTCCACCAGGGACCCCTTGTTGGCCCGACCGATGGGGGTGCGGGCGGTGGCGACGATGACGGGTTCGGCCATGGGGTGGGCTCCTGTGTGACAAAGGACGGGATCCATCCCGAGCGTAGAGGGTGGGGTGGCACCACACGAAGACGCGTCGTCGAGACACCCGGGTTCGTCCCGCCGCGGGGTGTCGGGGCCGGAGCCCTCACGGCGGGGCGGGTGGGGCCGACAGAGAAGGGGATGGTGCGGGAACCGACGCCCCGATGGGTCCTCATCGCCCGCCTGGCGGCGCTCACCCTGGTGGTGATGCACGTCGCCGTCTACCGCGTCCCGCTTCCCGCGGCGGTGGTGGCGGTGGCCCCCGACCTCACCCTGATCGCCAACGGCACCTTGACCTTCGTGGTCCTGGGCTGGGCGGTGCGCGCCTCGGGGCCGCTCGAGCGGGTGGGGTGGCTCGCCCTGCTGACGACGGTGGGGGCCGGCACCCTGGTCTACGCCCTCGATCCCATCAGCGACACCGACCCCTTCTCCGTCGGCTTCCTG
>RFFY01000106.1 GCA_003697065.1 Actinomyces sp.
ACCGCTCCGACGAGCTGGTCCGCCGTCTCACGCGTCTCGGAGCCCGGGTCGAGCACGTCCCCCTGATCGAGACCGTCCCCCGCCCCGACGCCCGCGACGCGCTGGCCGTCGCCCTCCGGCGGTGCGGTCCCGGTGACTGGGTGGCGGTCACGAGTCCCGCCGGGGCCCGGATCCTCACCGCCCGGGCGGCCGCCCCGCCCCCCGGGGCCCGGGTGGCGGCGGTCGGGCCGGCGACGGCGGACGCCCTGAGGGGAGCCGGCTGGCCCGTCGACCTGGTGGCGGCCCGTTCGGTCGGCGAAGGACTGGTCGAGGCCTTCCCCCCGGCGCCGCCCGGCGGCCGGGTGGTGCTCGCCCGCGCCGCCATCGCCCGCGACGCGGTCCCGCGCGACCTGGCGTCGCGGGGCTGGAAGGTCGACGACGTCGCCGTCTACGACACCGTCGACCGGCCCCTCGATCCGGACTCCCGGGCCCGCCTGGCCGCCGCCGACGTGGTGGTCGTCACCGCCTCGTCCATCGCCCGCCGCCTCGTCGCCGAGGTCGGCACCGACCCGAGCGCCGTCGTGGTCTCGATCGGTCCCGCCACCAGCGCCACCCTCGCCGAGCTCGGGGTCACCGTGGCCGCCACCGCCGACCCCCACACGAGCGCCGGTCTCGTCGACGCCGTCGTCACCGCCGCCCGCCGTGCTGGACTGGGACCGTGAACACCTCCGGTGAGCCGACACCCGCCTCCCTGCACCAGTGGCGCTTCATGCGGCGCATCCACTGGCTGACCGCCGTGCTCGTGTTGCCCCAGCTCACCCTCGGTCTCTGCGCCATCACCGTGCCCGACACCGGTGCCCGCGACGTGATCGCCCGCACCCATGTGCTGGTGGGTATCGCCCTCGTCGCCCTGACCGCCGTGCGGGTCGCGGTCCGGGTCCGCCACGGGCGCCTCCGCCGGGACCCCGAGCTCGTCCCGGCCTGGGCGGTCCCGGTCGAACGGGTCGTGCTCGCCGCCCTGCTCGTCACCCTCCTCGCCGGTGTCGCCAGCTGGCTCACGGCCGACACGGGCCCCGCCCCGTGGGGCATCGTGGCCGCCGACATCGACCGGGACCGGTTCGTGCATCTCGTCCACCGGGCGGCCGTGTGGGTGCTGCTCGCCGCCGTGGCCGCCCACGCCCTGGCCGGCATCGTGATCGACGCCAACCGCCGGGTCCGCGACCACGAACTCGCTCTCGCCCGGCGCGCCGCCGGGGACCAGCAGTGAGACCCCGGGCCGTCATCGTCGACTTCGACGGGACCGTCGCCGACACCGAGTGGCCCGAGTACCTCGCCGTGCGCGACGCCTTCCGCGCCCACGGTCTCGAGCTCGACCCCCGGGACTGGGTCGACGTGATCGGCCGGGCCGACCACCCCCACTGGACCGAGATGCTCGCCGCCGCCCTGGGTGCACCCCCGGATCCCGGGGTGGTGGCCGCCGCCCGTCGCCGGCGCGAGGAGGCGAAGAAGAGGGTGCCCCTGTTGCCCGGGGTCGCCGACCTGGTGGCGGCGGTGCGGCGGGCCGGTCTGGGACTCGGGGTCGCCTCGAGCTCGCCGTCGGCGTGGGTGACGGGTCACCTCGAACGCCTGGGCGTGCAGGTCGACGTCGTCCGCTGCCGCGACCATGTCGACCGGGCCAAACCCTGGCCCGACGTGTACCTGGCGGCGGCCGCCGCCCTCGACGTCGACCCGGCGGACTGTCTCGCCGTGGAGGACTCGCGCCACGGGTGCCGGGCCGCCAAGGCGGCGGGGATGGTCTGCGTCGTCGTCCCCAACCGGCTGACCGTGCTCGATCCGCCCGACGACGCCGACCTCGTGTGCGAGTCGCTGACCGCCTTCCCCTTCACCCGCTTCGGTCTCGACCCCGGTCACGCCCACGCCTGATCGCTAGCCTCGGGGCGTGACCTTTCCCCAGCGTCGCCTCCGTCGCCTCCGTCGGACCCCGGCCCTGCGCCGCCTCGTCGCCGAGACCCGCCTCAATCCCGACGACCTCGTCGCCCCCCTCTTCGTGCGCGAGGGGATCGACGAACCCCGACCCATCGCCTCCCTGCCCGGTCAGGTCCAGCACACCCGGGCCTCTCTGCGGGCCGAGGTGAAGACCCTGAAGGACCTGGGGATCCCCGCCGTCATCGTGTTCGGCATCCCCGCCCGCAAGGACCCGATGGGGTCCGAGGCCTGGAACCCCGACGGGATCGTCCAGTGCGCCCTGCGCGACCTGCGCGACGATCACGGCGACGACCTGGTGCTCATGGCCGACCTCTGCGTCGACGAGTACACCGACCACGGGCACTGCGGGGTGCTCGACGATCGGGGCGACGTCGACAACGACGCCACCCTCGAGCTGTACGAACGCATCGCCGTCGCCCAGGCCGACGCCGGCGCCCACGTCATCGCCCCCTCGGGGATGATGGACGGCCAGGTCTTCGCCCTGCGTGAGGCCCTCGACGACGCCGACTTCGACCAGGTGGCGATCCTGGCCTACGCCGCCAAGTACGCCACCGCCCTGTACGGGCCCTTCCGCGAGGCCGTCGACGTCACCATCGCCGGCGGGGGTGACCGGCGCACCTATCAACAAGACGTCGCCAACGGGCGCGAGGCGATGGAGGAGATCCGCGAGGACCTAGCCGAGGGTGCCGACATGGTGATGGTCAAGCCCGCCCTCCCCTACCTCGACGTGATCGCCCGGGCCCGGGCGGAGCTCGACGTGCCCATCGCCGCCTACCACGTGTCGGGCGAGTACGCCATGGTCCACGCCGCCGCCGAACGGGGCTGGCTCGACCTCGACGCCGTCGCCTTCGAGCACGTCCTCGCCGTCAAGCGTGCCGGCGCCGACATGATCCTCACCTACTTCGCCCGTCGTCTCGCCGAGGCCCTGGCATGACCGGGGCCACCGATCCGACGCCGCGTACCAACGCCGCCCTGTTCGCCCGGGCGTGCGAACTCATCCCCGGCGGGGTCAACTCCCCCGTGCGCAGCTTCCGCTCGGTGGGCGGGACGCCCTACTTCGTGGAACGGGGCGAGGGTGCCTGGGTGGTCGACGTCGAGGGCCGGCGCTACATCGACTACGTCCAGAGCTACGGCCCGGGCATCGCCGGCCACGCCCATCCCGACGTGGTGGCGGCGGTGGCGGCGGCTGCCGCCCGGGGCACGAGCTACGGCGCCCCGACCGAGAACGAGGTCCGGATGGCGGCGGAGATGATCGAGCGAGTGCCGGGGCTCGAGATGGTCCGCCTGGTGTCGAGCGGCACCGAGGCCACCATGTCGGCCATCCGCCTGGCCCGGGGTCACACGGGGCGGAACCGGATCGTGAAGTTCGCCGGCTGCTACCACGGTCACGCCGACGCCTTGTTGGTGGCCGGCGGGTCGGGTGTCGCCCAGCAGGGTCTGGCGGGTTCGGCCGGGGTCACCCCGGGGGCGGTGGCCGACACCGTCGTCGCCCCCTACAACCAGGTCCCCGAGCTCGACGAGACCGTCGCCGTCGTGTGCGTCGAGCCGGTGGCGGCCAACATGGGCCTGGTCGCGCCCGAGCCCGGTTTCCTCGCCGGGTTGCGGGCCGCCTGCGACGAGGTCGGCGCCCTCCTGCTCTTCGACGAGGTCATCACGGGGTTCCGCCTGTGCCGGGGCGGGGCGACCGAGTGGTTCGGGGTGCGCCCCGACCTGTGGTGCTTCGGCAAGGTGATCGGCGGGGGCCTGCCCATGGGCGCCTTCGGGGCCTCGCGGGAGATCATGTCGTCGCTGGCACCTCTCGGCGAGGTGTACCAGGCCGGCACCCTGTCGGGGAACCCCCTGGCGACCGCCGCCGGTCTCGCCACCCTCGCCCTCTGTGACGACGACGCCTACGAGCAGCTCACCGCCACCGCCACCGCCCTCCAGGAGGGCATGCTCGCCGCCTTCGCCGACGCCGGCGTGGCGGCGGTGATGCCCCGGGTCGGGCCCCTGCTGGGGCTCTTCTTCACCGACCGGGCCCCCCGCCACTTCGACGAGGCCAAGGCGGCCGCCGACAACGGGATGTACCCCCGCTTCTTCCACCTCATGCTCGAGCGGGGCGTCGCCCTGGCGCCCGGGGCCTACGAGGCCATCTTCGTCTCCCTCGCCCACGGCCCCGACGAGATCGACGCCACCGTGGCCGCCTGCCGCTCCGCCGCGGCCGAACTGGTCTGAACGCCGCCGGGCCTGCCCGGACCCGATGACCTCAGGGGCGCCGGGCCCGTGCCGACGGGTTCGCCATGCCGCGTCCCGCCCCCTCGGCCGCCTCCACGGTGGTCGTCGTCTGCGTCGCCGCCCTCCTCGCCGGTCTCGTGGCCCTGCGCCTCCTCGTGGCCGCCGGCGGCGACCCCACCGGCCTGGTCGCCTTCGGTGAGGACGCCCCCGGGATCACGGCCCACGCCGCCGAGGTGCTCGGCCGCGAGGTCGTGGTGAGGCCGGGCCTGGGCCACGACGGACGCTTCTTCTTCGTGCAGGCCGAAGACCCCTGGCACCGCCAGCCCGAGCGCTACGCCGCCCTGCTCGACCGGCCCGCCTACCGGTCCCAGCGCATGCTGTATCCCCTGCTCGCCGGCCTCGGCGGGTGGGCGCCGGCGGGCTGGCTGCCGTGGACGATGACCCTGGTGAACGTCGCCGCCCTCGTCGTGTTGGCCGCCGGGGTCGCCTCCTGGGCCCGGCGCTGCGGCGCCTCGCCGTGGTGGGGCCTCGCCGTGTTCGCCGACATCGGGATCCTCTTCGAGGTCGACATCGCCGGGGCCGGTGTCGTCGCCCTCGCCGCCGCGGTGTGGGGGACCCTGGCCCTGGACCGCCGCCGCCCGGGCGCGGCGGCCGTCGCCTTCACCCTCGCCGTGCTGTCGCGCGAGGTGATGCTCGTGTGGGTGGCGGGCGTGGTCCTGTGGACCTGGTGTCGGCGCGCCGGGGGGTGGCGCGCCGGCCTGCGTCGACGCCTCGTCCCCGCCGATCTCGCTGTGGTCGCCGCCACCCCCGTGGTGGTGGCCGGCGCCTGGGCCGTCTACCTGCGACTGCGCCTGCCGGTGGGCACCGGCGCCGGCGAGGTGCAGGAGATCGGTCCACCCTTCGCCGGTATGGCGGCCGCGGTCGGGGACTGGCTGTCGTCGCCGGGGGTGGCCGTCCAGATCGCCAGCATCCTGGCCGTGTGTGTCCTGGCCCTGGTGGCGGCGGTGCGGTGGCCGTCGGCGCCGACCTGGGCGGCCGCCGGCTTCGCCCTCCTCGCCGTGCTGCTCACCCACCAGGTCTGGTGGCGACCCTTCGACATCGGTCGGGCCGTCGCCCCGGTCCCCGTCGGTCTCGTGATGGGCTGGTTGTGGTGGCGGGCGGGTGCGCTCACGGGGCGGGTCCCCGGCCCCGAGGCGACGGGCGTACCCGGGGACGCTCAGGTGGCGGCGGTGTCGGGCGCGGCCCGGCCCCGCCAGCGGCGGTAGCGCTCGACAGCGGCCCGGGTGGAGCTGTCGTGGGCCCCGATCGGGGCGCCGGCGGCCAGCTCGGGACCGATCACCGTGGCCAGGGCCTTGCCCAGCTCGACCCCCCACTGGTCGAAGGAGTCGATCCCCCACACCGCCCCCTGCACGAAGACCTGGTGCTCGTAGAGGGCGACGAGCTGACCGAGGACCCCCGGTGTCAGGCGGGGCGCCATGATCAGGGTGCTGGGGCGATCGCCGGGGAAGGTGCGGTGGGGGACCAGCTCGGGAGCCACTCCGGCGGCGGCCACCTCGTCGGCCGTGCGGCCGAAGGCGAGGGCCTCGGCCTGGGCGAGGGCGTTGGCGACCAGCAGGTCGTGGTGCTCGTCGGCGTCGGGGAGGTCGTCGGGTCCGTGGTCGGGTTCGGCGAACACGATGAAGTCGGCGGGGACCACCGTGGTGCCCTGGTGCAGGAGCTGGTGGAACGAGTGCTGACCGTTGGTGCCGGGTTCGCCCCACACCACCGGGCCGGTGGGGTAGGTGACCGGTGACCCGTCGAGGCGGACCCGCTTGCCGTTGGACTCCATGTCGAGCTGCTGGAGGTAGGCGGGGAAGCGGTGCAGGGCCCGGCTGTAGGGCAGGATCACCCGGGTGGGCAGACCGAGTAGGGAGCGGTTCCACACGGCGACGAGACCGGTGAGGAAGGCCACGTTGTCGGCCGGCGGGGTGTCGCGGACGTGCTCGTCGACGGTGCGGAACCCCTCGAGCAGGCGGCGGAAGTTCTCGGGCCCGACGGCGATCATGGTCGACAAGCCGATGGCGGAGTCCATCGAGTAGCGGCCCCCGACCCACTCCCAGAAGCCGAACATGTTGTCGGGGTCGATACCGAAGGCCTCGACCGCCTCGCGGTTGGTGGAGACCGCCACCATGTGGGAGGCCACGGCGTCGGGGCCGAGGGCGCCGACGAGCCAGGCCCGGGCCGAGCGGGCGTTGGTCATGGTCTCCACGGTGGTGAAGGTCTTCGACGAGACGATGAACAGGGTCTCGGCCGGGTCGAGCCCCTCGAGGGCCCGCACGAGATCGGTGCCGTCGACGTTGGACACGAAGCGGCAGCGCAGGCGGGGGTGGCGGTAGGCGGCGAGAGCCTCGTAGGCCATGACCGGACCCAGGTCGGAACCGCCGATGCCGATGTTCACGACGGTGCGGACGGGTCGGCCGGTCGCTCCCGTCCACTCGCCGGCGCGCACCCGGCGGGCGAAGTCGAAGCAGCGCTCGAGGGTGGCGTGCACGTCGGCGACGACGTCGTGGCCGTCGACGAGGATGCGGGTGCCGGCCGGGGCCCGGAGGGCGACGTGGAGAACGGGCCGGTTCTCGGTGACGTTGATGCGTTCGCCGGCGAAGAGGGCGGCGAGCCGGTCGGCGACGCCGGTGTCGCCGGCGAGGCCGACGAGGGCGGCGAGGACCTCGTCGGTGACCTTCTGCTTGGAGAGGTCGACCACGAGATCGCCGACGGCCCGGGTGAGGCGTTCGGCCCGACCGGGGTCGCGGGCGAAGAGCTCGCGGAGATGGACGGCGTCGAGCTCGCGGGCGTGGCGGGACAGGGCGGCCCAGTGGGGCGTCGTCGTGGGATCGACGGCGCCGAGCATCGGGTCCGGGGTCAGCCGGCGCTGGAGAGGACGGCGTCGACGTCGGCGGGGGTCATGCCGGCGCCGAGCTCGGTGCCCGAGTCGATGACCGCCTCGAAGGTGGCGAGCTCTTCGGCGGCGGCGGCCTCGTCGAGGCCCCCGTGGCGGACCCGCTCGTAGTGCACGGCCGCCAGGACGTCCTCGGTACCCAGGGAGGCCCAGCTCGGCATGCCACCACGGGAGACGTGCTGGCCGCCGGGCCGGTTCGGGTCGCCGTAGGGGGTGCCGTTGGCGGCCGGCGACCCGTTCAGGACCCAGGCCACGTGGCTGGCGGCGTCGGGGAAGGTGAGCAGGACCTCTCCACCGTTGAGCTGGGGTCCGCTGCCGCCACCGCCGTCGGCGCCGTGGCAGGCCGCGCAGTTGTTGGCGAAGACCTCCTCACCCCGGGCGAGCAGGCCCACGGCCTGTTCGGGTGGGCGCTCGAGGGTGCCGACGTAGAAGACGGCCCAGAAGGGCAGGAACAACAGCACGGGTACCACCCACACCGGGATCCGGTGGCGTCGGCGGGCCGCCTCGACGAAGGGGGGCGGCGGGGCGGCGGGCTCGGGCTCGGGCTCGGCGGGGGC
>RFFY01000660.1 GCA_003697065.1 Actinomyces sp.
CTCCTCGAGCGACTCCCGGTCGGGCACGACGGTGAGGACCTCGGCCATGAGATGGTGCAGGCGGACGAGGCGGTCCCCGACCCGGTCGACGACCTCGGCTCGGCGGGCCGCCGCGTCGGGGCTCGAGGCCGCTTCGTCGACGAGGGATTTGAGTTCGGTCTCGGCCCGCCCCATGACATCGACGATCGTCTCCTCGAGGGAGCCGAGCAGGGCCTTCGCCGCCCGGCGCACAGCCCGGATGCGGGGCGCTATCGACGCCGTCCAGAAAGCCGCCGGGTCGAGCAGCTCGGGATAGGCGGCGGCACCCGGGTCGGCGAGACCGGTGACGACCTCCTCCCGCAGGGCGTCGAGGTAGTCGGTGGTGGGCCGATCGGCATCGACCACAGAGGCCAGACGCTCGCGGGCCTCGCTCACGGCCCCGCGCACGGCGGCGACCACATCGACCCGATCGTCGCCTCGACTCGTGCCCACGGCTCGCACGTCCTTTCGGTCGGTCGCCTCCGGCTCGAAGGTTAGGGCCTCGTCACCCGAACCGCCCGCCGCCGACGCCTCGCCTCGACCGCCGGGGTGGGCCGTCGGACCTGCCTCACCCGGGTCTCAAGACCCACCCCGGCGGCGCCGATACCGCCCTCGCGGGCAGTTCGACGAGGAAGGGAATCACGCGTGGCACGGCGCCTTGCTCTTTTCGCACTGCTTACCCTCGCCGCCGGCGCCTGTCGCGCACCGCTGGAACGCACCACGCGGGCTCTCGACGAGGGCCTGCCCGACACAGGGGTGGAAGCGACCGCCGAGCACGCCGTGGCCCCACCCGGAGGGGGATCGTCGTCGTCCACCTCCCGTTCCCCACGCGTCCCCGCGTCCCGGACCCTGCGCTTCCTCCCCCTCCCCGCCATCGCGGCCCCGACCGTGACCGTTCCGACGCCGGCGGGCCAGTCCTCGACAGGAACACCCTGGGTGGCGCCCACCGACATCGGCCACGGCGTCGGGCCCACGGCGACCCCCGAGCGAACCCTCGTCGGAGACCTGACGATCGACGTACCCGGAACCACCGTGCACAACACCCTCATCGAGGGCTGTGTCACCGTCACCGCCCGGGGGGTCACCCTCGACGGCGTCGAGGTGCGTTGCGATTCCTGGTACCCGATCCATGTGATCGGGGTCGGGGGTTTCACGCTCATCCGATCCCGCATCGACTGCGGGGGACGACCCGAAAAGGCGCTCTACGCCGAAGACGCCGGTGACCTGCGGGTCGAGGCCAGCGAGATCGTCGCCTGCGACGACGGCCTCTACATCGACGGGGGGAACGGCACGCGGATTCTGAGGCATTCCGTGATCCACCACCAGGCGCCGACTGCGGATGCGCACACCGACGGCATCCAACTCGGCGTGTTCGAACCGACCAGCGGCGAGCTCGTGGTCGAGGGGAACTGGTTCGCCCACGACGGCGGCCGCTGCTGCGCCAACGCCGTCGTCTTCCTCTCGTCGACGGCGGCCGTCGACGCCACCATCCGGGCCAACCACCTCGACGCCGACTTCGGCCTCCACCTCATCCGCTGCAATCGGGCGAGCCGGTGCGTGGTCGAGGACAACGCCGTGGACGGGCGCCCCGGGTCGACCGTGGTCCATGCCCCGGGGGCGGCCGGCCATGCGAGATGCAACGTCGACGA
>RFFY01000661.1 GCA_003697065.1 Actinomyces sp.
ACGAGGCGCCGAGCGCTCCCTCGAGCGCCCCCGCCACCGACCCGGCGGGCGACGATGCACCGACCGCCCCCTCGACCACCGATCCCGGCACGGCTGGTGGTTCGGCTCCCGATCCCGCCACGGGTGGTGGTTCGGCTCCGGATCCCGGCACGGGCGAGGGATCCGGCAGGGGCACCGGAGTCGGAGCCGGACCGGGATCCGGCGCCGAACCACCACCGGTGCCGGGATCCGGAGCCGAACCACCACCCGTGCCGGGATCGGGAGCCGAACCACCACTGGTGCCGGGATCGGGAGCCGAACCACCACCCGTGCCGGGATCGGTGGTCGAGGGGGCGGTCGGTGCATCGTCGCCCGCCGGGTCGGTGGCGGGGGCGGTCGAGGGAGCGCTCGGCGCCTCGTCACCGCCGGCGGGCGCATCCGCGGGATCGAGGTGGCCGGGCTGGCCGGATCCGGGGATCTCGGTGGCGCCGGCGGGAGTCGGCGCCTCGTCCACCGCGGCGGTGGAGGTCTCGGTCCGGCCCAGGACCTCGGCCGGAGCGGGTTCGGGGTCGCTGTCGGCGGATGCACCACCGGAGGTGCTCAAGCCGACGCCGACGCCGACCAGGGCGGCGGCCGACAGGACGCCGGCGGCGATCAGGATGCGGGTGCGCTCGTTCATGGTGTCCTCCACACACGGGGCGGCCGGGTCGGCCACCGTTCACCCGTCCTGAGCAGGGGGAGGTCACCGGGTGGACGCTTTTCGTCCGGAAAAATCCCGGCTCAGCCGCAGGGGTACAGCACGAAGGCGGATCGCCGGATGTCGGTCGTCTGCCAGCCGGCGGCGTCGAGGGCGTAGACCGTGATCGACGCCGTGGCCCCGTTCGGCCCGACGGTGCCCGGGGGGAAGGGGCCGACGGTCCCCGTCCAGGTCGATCCCCCGGCGGGCTGCAGGGTGGCGTACCAGGGGGCGCCGCCGAAGTCCCACCGGGCCGTCACCTCGACCACCCCGCGGTCGTCGACGGCGTCGACCGTCACCGTGGCACTCGTGTCGATGCCCGCCACCCCGGCACATCCCTTCTGGTCCTCGAACAGCACGGTGGGCGTCAGGTCGACGGCGAGGATCTCCGGCGGGGTCACGTCCGGCGCCGATGTCGTGGTCGTCGTGGTCGTCGTGGTCGTGGTCGTCGTGGTGGTCGTGGTGGTCGTGGTCGTGGTGGTCGTCGTGGGTGCCACCGTCGTCGTCGGTGCCGTCGTGGGCGCCGCGCTCGTCGTCGGCGCCACCGTCGTCGGGGCGGCGGCTGAGTCGGGCGACTCCCCGTCGACGAGCAGACCCGAGGCGGCGACACCACCCAGGAAGCCCACGACCACGAGGCCGCCGAGGAGAGCCGTCCACACGGCGCCCAGCCGGCGACGACCGGTGCCGGCGGGGAACCCGTCACGCCGCCAGCGCGAGAGGGGACGGCTCGGCGGAGGAACCGCCGGTGACGACAGGAGAAGCGACACCGAGCGCACCAGACCGGGGGGCGGGGCGGTGACGGGAAGGGCGGACGCCAGGCCGCCCGGGTCCAGCAGGGCGCCACGGCGACGCCGGCAGGTGTCGCAGGCGTCGACGTGGCGGGCGATGCGCTTGCGCCACAGGGGGTCGAGACGACCGTCCCAGTCGGCGAGCAGGGTCGCCAGTTCGTCACAGTCACGGCGGGCGTAACGGGCGACCAGGAGGGCCCCCAGGGAACGCTCGACCCGGGCCCGCATGCGCTGCACGAGCTTGTAGGCGTTCTGGACCGACACCCCGAGCACGTCGGCGAGTTCGGGCCCCTCCAGGCCGTGACGCAGGTGCAGGTCGAGGATCTCCCGGTCCCGTTCGTCGAGACCGGCGGCTGCCTCCTGCACGAGGGCGGCGAGCTCGCGGCGGGCGACCCCGGCGGTCATGTCGACCTCCACGGCCACCTCGGCTCCCGCGTCCGGCGCCGCCTGCACCCGGCGGCGGGCCCGGAGACGGGCCCGGCACTGGTTGCGGGCCACGGCGTAGAGCCAGGAGCGCAGGCGGCTCGGGTCACGCAGCCCGTCGAGCTTGCGGGCGGCGACGAGGAAGGTGTCCTGGTAGGCGTCGGCGGCGTCCTCGGCGCTGGCGAGCATGGCCCGGCACAGGTCGTGGATCGACGCGGCGTAGCGCTCGTGGATCTCGACCAGGGCGCGCCGGTCGCCCGCCAGATGGCGCTCGACGAGTTCGGCGTCGCTGACCGTGACCGGCACGGGACGCGAGGGTACCCGGCCGCCACAGACCGGTCGTGAGCTCGGGGCGTGGGCGCCACGGGGGATCCTCGTGTGGTCGGGTCGTGGTCGGGGCGTGATCGGGGTCTCAGATCACCGGTCCCGACGCGGCGGACCCCCACCGGTGGACACAAAGGGTGACCGCGGCGTCACGCCCGGGCGCCCCGCCCAGGCGCCGTCGGACCGCTTGTCACACCAGGCGCATCTCGACACCGCCCAGGGCGAGCACCTCACCCCGGCGGGCGGGGTCGACGGCGACGAGATCCAGCCCACTCAGGCGTCCCTCGGGCACCGGACCCGGCCCGAAGCGGATCTCGGCGTCGTCGAGGGCGATCGCCCGTCCGGCGTTCGGCACGCCCAGGGCTCGTGACCAGCGGCGCGCCAGGTCCTCGGGATCGGCACCGGTGATCTCGACCCCCACGATGTCGCTCACGACGCCCGAGGCGGCGTGGTAGCGCCAGTCGTCGCCCGCCCACGCCCAGGAGTCCGGCGGGTCCGCCCGGTCGATCGACACGATGGCCCCGCCGACGTCGGCGGGGTGCAGATGCAGACCCCGGATACCCGGACGGGACGCCTCGTGGACGATGCGGATGCCCTCGGCGACGAGGCGTTTCCGGTGTGTCTCGAGCTCGTCGGTCTGGACGATCACCATGTAGCCCCCGTCCCCGGCCCGTTCGAGGTACCGGCCCGCGGCCGTGCCCGGCTCACGCGGCGAGACGATCTCCAGGATCCGGTCACCGATGGGGTAGAGACCGTGACGGAGCCCGAAGACGGCGAGACCGGGATCGCGGAAGCACACCTCGAGATCGAGGGCCTCGAGAACGCTCCTTTCGACCGGGCGCAGCTCGCCGGCCACCAGCACCACCTGACGCAGTCGTAACACCGGTCACTCCTTCATCCGGGGGATCGCTCATGCGGGCGGTTCTTCGTGCGGGGCGAGCGTTGCATCGCCGTCCGCGCCGTCGCGGTCATCACAGGCCCTCGGGGCGGTTGACGAAGCGACGCGCCGTCGGCGACCAGAACCAGCCCCCGCCCGCCAGGGTCCCACCGTCGACGGGCACGTCGACACCGGTGACGAAGGACGACAGATCGCTGGCGAGGAAGAGGGCCACCCGCGCCTGGTCCTCGGGCCACCCGAGCCGCCCCACCGGCGCCCAGGCCCGCCAGGCGGCATCGTCGGCCGCGTCGGGTCGCGCCAGGTAGTCGACCTGGGGGGTCTGGGTCAGGTCGGGGGCGATGGCGTTGACCCGGATGCCGTGGCGCCCGTGGGCCACCGCCAGGGAGCGGGTGAAGCCCGACACGGCCGCCTTCATGGCGGCGTAGACCGGATCGCCGGGGTAGGCGCGCAGGCCCTCGACCGAATGGACGTTGACGATGGCCCCGCCGCCGGCGCCGATCATGGCATCGAGGAAGGCCCGGGTCACGGCGAGGACGTGACCCAGGTTGATCCGGTACATGGCCTCCCAGTCGAGCGGACCGGACCGCCGGAAGGAGACGGCGGGACGGTAGTCGCCGACGTTGTTCACCACGACGTCGACCCGCCCGTGGGTGGTGAGGACCGCCTCCCGCAGGGCCTCGACCCCGACGGGATCGGTGACATCGACACCGTGGGCGCGTGCGGTGCCCCCGGCGGCACCGATCTCGGCTTCGGC
>RFFY01000662.1 GCA_003697065.1 Actinomyces sp.
GCCCCTTCTTCGACGACCTGACCCCGGGCCGCGAGCTCGACCCCGCCCCCGCCCTCACCGTCGACGCCGGGGTGGCCGCGACCTACCAGAGCATCGTCGGCGACCAGGCGCCCCTGCCCCGCTCCCGTCCCCTCGCCGAGGCCGTCACCGGACGTCCGGGGGCCCTCGTCGATCCCGGTCTCGTCCTGCAGATCGCCATCGGCCAGAGCACCGTCGCCACCCGCCGGGTGATCGCCAACCTCTTCTACCGGGGGGTGCGCCTCCACCAGCCCGTCCGCCACGGCACCACCCTGCACACCCGGGTGGTGATCGGTCCCATGCGCGAGGCCTCCCGGCGCCCCGACCGACCCCGACGCGGCCTCGTCGTGTTGTCCATCACCACCCGCGACGAGACGGGCGCCACCGTCGCCGCTCTCGAACGCTGCGCCCTGCTCCCCTTCCGTCACCCCGACCGACCCGACACCGGTCACCACGACGACGTCGGAACCCCCGACGCGACCGTCGACCTGCGCCACTGGATCGACCACGCCCCCTCCACCTGGGACCTCGCTCCCCTGGGCACCGCCCGCCCCTGGGCGGTCGGCGAGACCCGCCACGACCCCCTCCGCGACACCGTCACCGGCGCCACCGAGCTCGCCCGCCTCACCCTCAACCAGGCGGCCGCCCACCGCGACCCCGGACGGGGCCTGGGGGGCCGCCGCCTCGTGTACGGCGGCCACACCATCGCCCTGGCCCAGGCCTCGCTCAGCCGTCTCCTGCCGACCATGGCGACCCTGGTCGGCTGGGTGGGCTGCGATCACACCGGCCCGGTCTTCGAAGGCGACGTCGTCGCCACCAGCGCCACCCTCGACGCCGTGCACCCCGCCCACGGCGGACGTCTCCTCGCCTTCACGGTGGGCGCCGAGGCGGCGACGCCGGGGGACCCCGCCGGCCCCCGTCCCGTGCTCACCTGGCGGCCCGTCGTGTTCGCCCCCTGACCCGCGCCACCGATCCGCCCGCGTCAGTCGGGTTCGGGACCCGCCACCACACCCTCGTCGACGAGGCGGCCGATCTCGGCGGCGGTGAGACCGAGGCGCTCGGCGAGGATCTCCTCGGTGTGCTCGCCCAGGCGGGGGGCGGGCGTGGGTTCGACGGGCAGGGCGCCTCCCACCGCCAGGGGGGACCCGGGCGTGAGGTAGGTCCCGATCCCGGCCTGCTCCACCCGCCGGAACAGCTCGTTGTCGGTCGAGCAGCGGGGGTCGTCGCGCACCAGCTCCCCGAAGGTGCGGTAGGGGCCCCAGCACACCCCGTGCTCGTCGAAGACACGGGCCACCTCGTCGAACGGTCGCGCCGCGATCCAGGCGCCGAACACCGACTTGAGCGCCTCGCGGGCGGCGAAGCGGTCGCCTTCCACGCCGAAGTCGAGGCCCTGTTCGGCTTCGATGGCGGCCACCGCCTCGCCGGTCCCGGTCGCCTCCACCAGGGAGGCCCACTGGCGGGGACTGATCCCCACCACGTAGATCAGGCGACCGTCCGCGGTGGTGAACTCGGCTCCGAACGCCCCGTAGAGGTCGTTGCCGTAGCGGGGTCGCTCGGTGCCGCAGATCTCGTATTCGGCGATGTGGCCCAGGGCGCCCACCACGGCCAGGGCCACGTCGGACAAGGCGATACGCAGATCGGCGCCCTCCCCGGTGAGGAGGCGTCGCCGGTCGGCCGACACCAGCCCGAGTGCCGCCATCTGACCGCACAACAGGTCCCAGGCGGGCAGGACGTGATTGATCGGGCCCTCGGCGTCGACGGGACAGGTGGCCAGCGGATAGCCCACGGCGCAGTTGACCGTGTAGTCGAGGGCCGTCGTGCCGTCGCGGTTGCCGGTGATGACACAGGTCACCAGATCGGCGCGGTGGGCGCGCAGAGCGGCGGGATCGAGCCACCCCCGGGCGGGGAAGTTGGTGAGGAAGGTCCCGGCGTCGGCGATGAGGGCGGTCAGCAGCTCGCGGGCCCGGGGCGAGCGCAGATCCGCCACCAGCGACTTCTTGCCCTTGTTCAGACCCGCCCAGTACAGGGACCGGCCCTCGGGGGTGAGAGGCCAGCGGCGATGGTCGAGCCCTCCGCCGATCTGGTCGAAACGCACGACGTCGGCGCCGAGCTGGGCCAGGGTCATACCCCCCGAGGGAGCGGCCACGAACGCCGACCCCTCGACGACCCGCATCCCCGCCAGGAGAGGACCGGCGCCGACCGGGGCCGGTGCCGCCGGCCCCGATCCCGTCCGCGAGCGCTCACCGTCTGGCACGACCATGGCGCTCATGGTGGGCTGGAGGGGACCCGGGCGCCAAACGGGCCGCACCCGGCGGCCGACCCGGGCCGAGGAGGTTCCGATGCCACGCCCGCTTCCCCGGCGGCTCCCGGCGCTCCTGCTCGCCGCCGCCCTGGTCGCCACCGCCTGCTCGGACGACTCGTCGCCCTCCGCCGGCGGGCAGGCCACGACCACGAGCACCGTCACGACCACGACGGTCGCCACCACCACCGCCCCGGCCACCACGAGCACGGCCCCGCCCCTCGACCCGTCCGCCCTGGAGGTGAGCGAGGGGTGCGATCCCCTCCTGCCCGACTGCCTCCTGCCCTTCCCCAGCGACGCCTTCACCGTCGCCGATCCGGCCACGCCGACCGGGCGCCGGGTCGCCTTCACCCGTGACGCCCTGCCCGCCAACGCCGAGGGTGTCCACATCGATCCCACCGCCTGGAACCGCAACGACGGCTTCAGCCCCGGCAGCGCCCTCGCCGTGCGCTTCCCCGGCCTCGACCCCGAGGCGTCGGGTCTGGCCCCGGTCACCGACATCGGGGCGTCGCTCGACGAGTCGGCACCCGTCGTCATCGTCGACGCCGACACCGGGGAACGCTGGCCCTGGTGGGCCGAGCTCGACGCCCACGCCGGCGACGAGGAGCCCCTCCTGTACATCCGCCCCGCCCGTAACTTCGCCGACGGCCACCACATCGTCGTGGGGCTGCGGGGACTCGTGAACACCGACGGCGACCCCATCGCCCCCACCGAGACCTTCCGCGCCTACCGCGACGGGCTCGACACCGGTCTCCCCGAGCTCGAGACCCGCCGCCCCGAGATGGAGACGGTGTTCGCAACCCTCGCCGGCGCCGGTGTCGAGCGCGGCGAGCTCCAGCTGGCCTGGGGATTCACGGTGATCAGCACCGAGAACCTCACCGGTCCCCTCGTCACCCTGCGCGACCGGGCCTTCGCCGCCCTGGGCGACGCCGCACCGTCGTTCACCGTCGACGGTGTCGTGCCGTCCGACAGCGCCGAGCTCGACCGGGTCGTCACCGGGACCTACGAGGTGCCCCTCTTCCTCACCGACGGGGGTGCCCCCGGCTCCTCCCTCGTGCTCGACGACGAGGGCCTGCCCACGATCACCGGGACCTACACCGCCCGCTTCGTCTGCGGCATCGCCGCCGGCCTCAGCGGGGACCGACCCGGTCGCCCCCTCATCTACGGGCACGGCCTGCTCGGCGAAGCCGAACAGGCCACCTCGTCGGGGCCCCGCAAGGTCGCCGCCGAGTCGGGCCGGGTCGTGTGCGGGACCGACCTCATCGGGATGGCCAGCGACGACGTCGTCAACGCCGCCGCCTCGATCGCCGACTTCTCCCACTTCCCCACCCTCGTCGACCGGCTCCTGCAGGGTCACCTGAACACCCTCGTGCTGGGTCGCCTGCTCATCCACCCCGACGGCCTCGCCGCCGATCCCGCCTTCGCCGGGCCCGACGGACGACCCCTGCTCGCCACCGGCCCCGACGCCGGGCTCGCCTACATGGGCATCAGCCAGGGCGGGATCATGGGCTCGGCGACCACCGCGGTGGCGACCGACTGGAGCCGGGCCGTGCTCGGGGTCCCCGCCATCAACTACTCCACCCTGCTGCACCGCAGTGTCGACTTCGACCCCTTCTTCGACATCCTCGCCACCTCCTACCCCTCCACCTACGACCAGGGCCTGGCGCTTCTCCTCGTGCAGATGCTGTGGGACCGGGGTGAGGGCAACGGCTACGCCAACCACCTGAGCGACGACCTGCTCCCGGGCATCGACACCCCCCGGCGGGTCCTCATCCACGAGGCGGTCGGTGACCATCAGGTCGCCAACGTGGCCACCGAGGTGCTCGCCCGCACCGTCGGCGCCGCCGTCCACTGGCCGGCGGTGGCCGAGGGCCGCAGCCTCGACGTCGAACCCTTCTGGGGGATTCCCCACATCGAGGCCTACCCCTTCGAGGGATCGGCCCTGGTGGTCTGGGACTCGGGTCAGCCCCTGCCGCCACCCACCAACCTCCCACCCCGCGAGGGTGACGACCCCCACGACGACCCGCGGGGTGAGCCGGCGGCGGTGACCCAGCGCGCCGTGTTCCTCGACACCGGCCGGGTCGTGGACACCTGCTCGGGCGCCCCCTGCACCGCCGAGGTGCGCTGAGGACACCGCCGGGGCGGCCGGATGGGGCGGCCCGTCAAGCCCGTCCGGCGCGGGCCGCCAACTCGGCGAGCACCTCGTCGACGGGCGGGTAGTCGCCCAGGGACCGTCCCCGCCAGACCCGCACTGCCCGACCGGCAGGATCCATCAGCACGACGCCGGGCCGCAGATCGTGGCCCTCGACGATGCGTCCCGGCCGCTGACCGGATCCGAAGGCCGCCAGGTAGCGCCGGATGCTGGCGGGCGAGAGCATGCGCAGGTAGCCGAGCCGACCGAGATCGACAGCCCGCCGCAGGCGCTGCTCGGGATCCAGGAGGAGGGCGACGTCGGTGACGCCCTGCTCGTCGCGCAGCCAGCGGGCCTGGTGGGCGGCGTGGCCGGCCACCGCCGCGGCGCGGGCCCCGAGGACGGCGAGGTCGTCGAGTCGCTCCCGTATCTGTCCCAGATACGCCCGGCAGGGCAGTCAACCGTAGTAGCGCAGGGCCTGGACCACGAGCCAGGTCGGTCGGCCGTCGTCGTCGCGGGCGACCTCGGCCAGGGTCACCGGCCGCCCATCGGGGTCGGCCAGCTCCAGGGAGCCGATCTCGGTCAGGACCGGGCCCGGATGTCCGCCAGCACCTCGGCGGCGTGCTGGGAGAGGTCGGCGCCGGTCAGGTCGTAGGCCGCCGCGATCCGCCCCTCGGGGTCGATCAGGTAGCTGATGCGTCGCGGGACGCCCGCCTCGTAGAAATCCTCCCCCGGCTGGCGCTCGGCGTCGTAGGCCCGGCCGATCTCGTGGCTCGTGTCGGAGATCAGAGCGTAGGGGAAGTTCTCCGCCTCGGCGAAGGCCTTCTGCTCGGCGACGGTGTCGAAGGACGCGCCGATGATGACGGCGTTGGCCGCCTCGAACTCCGGGGCTCGATCACGGAACCCCCCACCTTCGATCGTTCAACCGGGGGTGGACGCCTTGGGATACCACCACAGGGCCACCCAGTGGCCCCGCAGGTCCGACAGGCGCACCGTCCGGCCGTCCTGGTCGGGCGCCTCGAAGTCCGGCGCCTCGGTCCCCACCTCGAGCATGCCCTCTGCCTCCCGTTCGACTCGTCGTCGCGGACACCCCGGCGAGCGGACGCGGCAGGCGCACCGTGCGGGATGTCCGGGGCGACCCTAGCTCACGGCGTCGCCGTGTCGGTCACGACAGCCAGGAGATGGCCTGGATCTCGGTGTAGGCCTCGATCCCCCACTTGCCCCGGTCACGCCCGATGCCCGACATCTTGAAGCCCCCGAAGGGTGCCTCGAGATGGGGCTGGATCGAATTCAGCGCCACGTTGCCCGACTCGAGGCGCCGCCCGATCTCGTAGGCCCGCTTCATGTCGCCGGCGTAGACGTAGGAGAACAGGCCGTAGTCGCTGTCGTTGGCCAGCTCGACGGCGTGGTCGTCGCCGTCGTGGGCCATGATCACCACGACCGGACCGAAGGCCTCCTCGCGGGTGACGTGCATATCGGGGGTCACGTCGGCGAGCAGGGTCGGTGCCACGAAGTAGCCCGGCAGGTCGGGGCGTTCGCCCCCGCACACCAGGCGGGCCCCGTCGTCGAGCCCCGAGCGCACGAAGGCCTCGACCCGGTCCCGGTGGGCCTCGGTGATCACCGGCCCGACCAGGGTGTCGCGTGAACGGGCGTCACCCACCGTCAGGAAACCGGCCACCGCCGACAGGGCCTCGATGGTCTGGTCGTACAGGGAGCGGTGACAGATGACCCGGGTGGGGGCCGTGCAGATCTGACCCGAATGGAAGCCCCACACCGAGGCGATGGCCTGCACCGCCCGGCCCACGTCGGCGTCCTCGGTCATGACCAGCGCCCCCTTGCCGCCCAGCTCCATGAGGAGGCGCTTCATGGTGCGGGCGCCGGTCTCGTAGATCTTCACACCCACGGTGGTGGAGCCGGTGAACGAGATCATGTCGACGTCGCGGGACTCGACGAGGGCGGCGGGAGCCTCGGGCCCCGACCCGGTGACGATGTTGACGACCCCGGGAGGCAGGCCCGCCTCGATCACCGCCTCCCCGAGCAGGAGGACGCCGAGCGGGTCCTGGGGTGCGGGCTTGATGACGACGGTGTTGCCGGCCGCCAAGGCGGGAGCGATCTTGCCGGCCACGTTGGTGAGGGGGAAGTTGTAGGGGGTGATGCAGGCCACGACGCCGACGGGTTGGCGATGCACCATCGCTCCCACCAGGCCGGCCGGGCCCAGCGCCGTGGCGGCCGCCGTCATCGGCGGGACGGCCTCGTCGAGGTCGATCGGGCGGCTGTAGTAGCGGAAGCGCTCGACGAAGGGGCCCCCGACCTGCAGGGTCTCGGCCACGTTGATGGTCGCGCCGGTCTCGGCCTGTACGAGGTCGACCCAGTCGGGCGAGCGCTCGGCCAGCACGTCGGCGAGCCGCCCGAGATGGGCGCACCTCTGCTCGCGCGAGAGTCGACGCCAACCGACCAGGGCGTCGCGAGCGGCAGCGGCGGCGGCCCGGGCCTGCTCGACCGACGCCTCCGGGGCCCGCCCCACCAGCTCGGTGGTGTTGGGGTCGATGACCTCGTAGGTGCCGCCGGCGGGCGCCACCCACTCCCCGCCGATGAGCAGGCGCCACTCCCGGTCGACGCTGGTGTCGTAGGCGTCGGGCATCTCTCCCCCCTCGTGTCTCGCCCCGCGTGCACGCTGACGCCGCGGACCCTACCTGACGACCCGTCAGGTTCGCGAAGCGCCGGAACGGCCGGGGACGGGATCGGCGCGGGCGGCGCCGGCCGCTCAGCTGACGGCGCGGTCGGTGGCGCCGGTCGCTTCGCCGACGAGGTCGGCCCACGGGGGCGGGGCGCCGACGAGGGCCGAGAAGTCCTCGACGGTCAGGGGGCGGGCGAACAGGAAGCCCTGGGCCACCCGGCAACCGAGGCGTCGCAGGGCGGCCGCCTGCTCGACGGTCTCGACCCCCTCGGCCACCACGTGCAGATCCAGGGCACGGGCCAGGGCGATGACGGCGGCGACGACCGATCGGGCGTCGGCGGGCCCGCCGGTCAGCTCGTCCACGAGGGAGCGGTCGATCTTCACCTCGCTGATGGGGAAGCGCCGCAGATAGGCGATGGCGGTGAAGCCGGCGCCGAAGTCGTCGACCGACACCCCCACCCCGGCCCCGCGCAGCTTCTGGAGGCGCCGGGCGACCAGGGCCGGGTCCTCCACCAGCAGGGTCTCGGTCAACTCGATGGTGAGCTGGCCCGGGTCGACCCCGCCCTCGGCGGCCAGGGCCCGCCGCACGTCGGCGTCGACGTCGATGCGGGCCAGCTCCCAGGCGCTCATGTTGGTGGACACGGCGAGGCGGGGGCCGCCGGTCGCCTGGTTCCAGACGTGCAGACGCCGGACGGCGTCGTGGAGGACGAAGCGGTCGATGGTGGCGATGTGGCCCGACGCCTCGGCCACGGCGATGAACTCACCCGGGGGGACCACACCGTGACCGGGTCGGTCCCAGCGCACGAGCGCCTCCGCGCCCACCAGGGCGCCGGTGACCAGATCGACCTTGGGCTGATACAGGCAGAACAGCTCGTCGCGGTCGGCGGCGTGACGCAGATCGGCCTCGAGGTCCTGGCGGTCACGGGCCCGGCGGCGGAGGTCCTCGTCGACGCGGACCACGACCCCGCGACCGGCGGCCTTGGCCGTGCGCAGGGCGAGGTCGGCGGCGTCGACGAGTTCGGCGGGGTCGAGCCCGTCCTCGCTGGTCGCCACCCCCACACTGGCCCCGATCCACATCTCGCGGCGGTCGACGAGGAAGGGCAGCTCGAGGCGTTCGACGATCCGGCGGGCGACCTCGTAGGCGGCGTCGCGCGAACCCGTGGCGGACGACACGACGGCGAACTCGTCGCCGCCGAGCCGCCCGACCGTCCAGCCGGACCCGGCCGCGGTCCGCAGGCGCCGGGCCACGAGCTTGAGCAGCTCGTCGCCGGCCCCGTGGCCGAGGGCGTCGTTCACGGCCTTGAAGCGGTCGAGGTCGACCACGAGGGCGGCGGCCGGCGCCCGCCAGTCGGCGACCAAGGCGTCGAGGGCACGCCGGTTGGGCAGACCGGTGAGGGGATCACGGGTGGCCTGCTGCTCCAGTCGGTCGATGAGGTGGGCGTTGTCGCGGACGAGGGCCGAGAGACGCACCACGAGCACGGCGGCGATGGCGGCGCCGAGCCAGCGCAGCTCGGCAGCGTGGGTCACGCCCCGCAGGGCCACCGCCGCCGCCCACACCGCGATCGGCACCCAGGTCACGGCGAGGTCGTAGCGGATCCTCAGCACCGGTCGCCGCACCACCTGCTCGGCCAGAGAGGGGTGCAGGGCGCCGAGAACCGTGCAGGCCGCCGCCACCGAGAAGGCGACGTCGCCGGCCCCGCCGCTCTCGACGTGTCCCGTGGCGTACTCGATCCCGTAGAGGGCCGCGGCACCGACGAGCGCCACCGGGAAGGCGGTCAGACGGAGCCAGGCGACCAGAGCACGCGGCGGGACCCGGACCGCCACCGCCCCCACGAAGCCGACCAGCAAGGCCCCCACCACGGCCTGGGTGGCGAGCGCCAGGGCCGGAACACGGTCGACGGGCCGGTCGAGAAGGGGGTCGACGAACACGGGCCAGCCGACGGCGGTTGCCGCCAGGGCCAACCACACGGTGTCCAGCGCCACCCGCAGCCCCGACCCGGTGGCCAGCACGCGGCGGGCGACGAGGGCGCAGAAGACCAGCCCGGCGGTACCCATGACGGGGGTGAACAGGAAGCCGACGGAGAAGGGGTCGGTGTCGCTGATGGGATCGAGGGCGTAGACCAGGGTGCCGGCCCCCACCGTCGTCAGCAGGGCGAGCCACCCCAC
>RFFY01000107.1 GCA_003697065.1 Actinomyces sp.
CGCGCCAGAAGGCCGTGAGGCTGCCCAGACCGGGCAGGGTCGCGCTCATGTCGAGGCGGTAGTCGGGGATGGGGTCGGTGGCCGAGACCACGCCCCACAGGCCCGAGAAGATCCGCACCCGACCCCCCAGGCGACGCCGGGCGGCGCCGGGGAGGGTGTCGACGTCGAGGGTCTGGTACAGCACTCCGGTGTAGCGCAGGGCCGCCGCCCGGGTGGGCGCGGTGTCGGCGGCGAGGTCGGCGGCGGTGGCCCGCTCGAGGGCGGCGCCGTTCACCCCGAGCAGCTCGGGACCGGCCCCGGCTCGCAGGGCGTCGCCCAGGGCGGCGAGCACGAGGTGCCGGGCCCCGTCGAGTTCGGGGTGGCGGTGGGGTTCGTCCGCCCACGGTCCGCGCTCGCCGCCGGGTGACTTGGCCTTCGACGGGGGAAGGAGGATCCACGGGGCGCGCTCCACGGGCGAGATCCTCGCCGCACCCTCCCGGAGGGGCCAAACCGGCGTTCCGTCCATCGGAATGTCGGCGCCGGGATGTGACGGTGGACACGCTCTGATCGGCGGGGCAGGATGGCCGCGTCCCCCCAGTTGGACACGAGGAGGTTCCGTGGAGATCACCCTGACCGTCAACGGTGTGGCGCGCACCGTCGACGTCGAACCCCGCACCCTGCTGGTGCACGCGCTCCGGGATCATCTCGGCCTGACCGGCACCAACATCGGCTGCGATTCCAGCAGTTGCGGCGCCTGTACCGTGTTGATCGACGGCCGCTCGGCCAAGTCCTGCACCGTGCTGGCCGTCCAGGCCGAAGGCGCCGAGATCACCACCATCGAAGGACTCGCCGGTGACGACGGCTCCCTGCATCCCATGCAGGAGGCCTTCCACACCTGCCACGGACTCCAGTGCGGCTACTGCACCCCGGGCATGGTGATGGCTGCCGTCTCCCTGGTCGAGGAGTACCCCGACCTCGACGAGGAGGGTGTCCGCCTCGGGCTCGAGGGGAACCTCTGCCGCTGCACCGGCTACCACAACATCGTGCGGGCCGTGCTCACCGCGGCCGGAAAGGAGGCGTGATGACCGTCACCGACAGTGGGCCCGTCACCGGTGGCATCGGCACCCCGATGCTGCGCAAGGAGGACCCCGCCCTCCTCACCGGCGAGGCCCGCTACGTCGACGACATCCACGCTCCCGGCGAGCTGTGGATGGGCATGGTGCGCTCACCGATGGCGCACGCCCGCATCACCGGCATCGACGCCAGCGAGGCCGAGGCCACCGAAGGCGTCCACGCCGTCTACACCGGCGCACAGCTCCAGGAGATGGGCCTCTTCGTGGCCCCCCTGCCGTGCGCCTGGCCGGTGACCGACGACATGTTGAACCCGCCCCACTGGCCCGTCACCCCCGAGGTGGCCCACCACGTGGGCGACATCGTCGCCGTCGTGCTGGCCGAGTCGCGTTATCTCGCCGCCGACGCCGTCGAGAAGGTCGTGGTCGACTACGAGCCCCTGCCCGCCGTCGCCGACCTCGAGACCGCCATGGCCGACGAGGTCCACGCCCACACCGATCTCGGCACCAACAAGGCCTACACCTGGGCCATCGACCCCGACCCCGACGGGGTGCAGGCCGCCTTCGACGCCGCCGCCCACACGGTGTCGGCCCGCTTCGTGCAACAGCGCCTCATCCCCGCCGCCATGGAACCCCGCGGGGTGCTGGCGGTCCCGGCGCCCCACGGGGGCGAGCTCACCCTCTACAGCGCCACCCAGGTGCCCCACATCCTCAAGGTCATGGTGGCGGCCACCACCGGTATCCCCGAGCAGAAGATCCGGGTCGTCGCCCCCTCGGTGGGCGGCGGCTTCGGGGCCAAGCTCAACATCAACGCCGACGAGATGCTGGCGGCGGCCCTCGCCCACCGCCTGGGACGACCCGTGCGCTGGACCGAGAGCCGCTCCGAGGCCGCCTTGTCGACCCACCAGGGACGGGGTCAGATCCAGCACATCGAGCTGGCCGCCGACGCCGACGGCAAGCTCACCGCCATCCGGGTGCGCATCGAGGCCGACATGGGCGCCTACATGATGCTCATCACCCCCGGCACCCCCCTGCTGGGCGCCTTCCTGTACCACGGGGTCTACGCCACCCCGAAGTTCAGCTTCACCTGCAACGGCTGGTTCACGAACCGGACCCCGACCGATGCCTACCGGGGCGCGGGCCGGCCCGAGGCCAGCTACGCCATCGAGCGGGCCATGGACCTGCTCGCCCGTGAGGTGGGCGTCGGCCCCGACGAGATCCGTCGGCGCAACTACATCGAGGGCGGCGAGCGCTTCGAGATGTGGGAGAACCCGACGGGGATCTTCTTCGACTCCGGCCACTACGGACCCAACCTCGCCAAGGCCCTCGAGATCGCCGACTACGACGGCCTGCGGGCCGAGCAGGCCCGCCGCCGCCAGGCGGGCGACACCCGCCAGCTCGGCATCGGCTTGTGCACCTACGTCGAGATCTGCGGTCTGGCCCCCAGCCGGGCCCTGGGTGGGCTCAACTACGGCGCCGGCGGCTGGGAGCACGCCACGGTGCGCGTCCTGCCCACCGGCAAGATCGAGGTCGTCTCGGGCTCGACACCCCACGGCCAGGGTCACGAGACCACCTGGGCCCAGATCGTGGCGTCCAAGATGGGCGTCGATCCCGCCGACGTGACGGTGCTGCACTCCGACACCGCCATCAGCCCCCTGGGGCTCGACACCTACGGGTCGCGCTCTTTGGCCGTCGGTGGTGTGGCGATCGCCCTCGCCGCCGACAAGGTGATCGAAAAGGCCCGCCTCATCGCCGCCCACCAGTTCGAGGCGGCGCCCGAGGACGTCGAGTTCGAGAACGGCTCGTTCTCGGTGCGGGGGACCCCGTCGAAGTCGGTGCACATCCAGGAGCTCGGCTTCGCCGCTTTCGCCGCCCACGACCTACCCGAGGGGATGGAGCCCAACCTCCAGGAGCAGGTGTCGTTCGATCCGCCCAACTTCGCCTTCCCCTTCGGCACCCACGTGGCGGTAGTCGAGGTCGACACCGAGACCGGTGGGGTCGAGCTGGTGAACTACGTGGCCGTCGACGACTGCGGAACCCAGATCAACCCCCTCATCGTCGACGGGCAGGTGCACGGCGGCATCGTGCAGGGCGTCGCCCAGGCCCTCTTCGAGGAGGCCGCCTACGACGGCGACGGCAACATCCTCAATCCCTCGTTGATGGACTACCTCGTGCCCTCGGCGGCTGAGGTGCCCTCGATCGTCACCGACCACACGGTGACCCCCTCCACCAGCAACCCCCTGGGGGTCAAGGGCGTGGGCGAGGCCGGCACCATCGGGTCGGCGGCCGCCGTCATCAACGCCGTGTGCGACGCTCTCGCCCCCTACGGGGTGTCCGACATCGAGATGCCCGCCACACCGTGGCGGGTCCGACGAGCCATCGAGCAGGCCCAGGGAGGTGCGTCGTGATCCCCGCCGCCTTCGACTACGTGCGAGCCGACTCGGCCGATGCCGCCCTGGCGGCCCTCGCCGAGCACGGCGACGAGGCCAAGCTGCTGGCCGGCGGCCACAGCCTGATCCCGCTCATGCGCTACCGCCTGGTCACCCCGGGTGTGGTGGTCGACGTGGGGCGTCTCGACGGCGACCTGCGCGGTATCCGGGTCGACGGGGACACGGTCCGCATCGGGGCCCTGACCCGTCATACCGAACTCGAGCACTCCGCCGAGCTGGCCGGGGCGTGTCCCCTGCTCGCCCACGTGGCGTCCCTGGTCGGCGATCCCGCCGTCCGGCACCGGGGGACCATCGGGGGCTCCCTCGCCCATGCCGACCCGGCGTCGGATCTGCCGGCGGCGGTGCTGGCGCTGGGCGGCACCCTCGTCGCCCGGGGCCCCGGCGGAGAGCGCGAGATCGCGGCCACCGACTTCTTCCGGGGATTCCTCGAGTCGGCTCTCGCCCCCGACGAGATGCTCACCGAGATCCGGGTGCCGGTCTCGACCGGTGGGTGGAACTACCAGAAGTTCAACCGTCGGGCCCAGGACTGGGCCATCGTCGGGGTGGCCGTGGCCGAGGGGGGCCGGGGGGTGGCCCTGGTCAACATGGGGTCGACGCCGGTACGGGCCTCGGCGGTCGAGGAGGCCGTCGCCGCCGGTGCGTCGGCCGCCGACGCCGCGGCCGTGGCCGCCGACGGGACCGAACCGCCCAGCGACCTCAACGGCGACGCCGACTACCGGCGCCACCTGGCCCGGGTCCTGACCGAGCGGGCCCTGAAGGCCGCCGGCGCCGGCTGACACCC
>RFFY01000663.1 GCA_003697065.1 Actinomyces sp.
ACCCCGAGCCGGCCCCGATCACCGCGGGCGAGGCCGCCGCCGCCGCCGATCCCGACCGCGACGCCCGCACCGGCGGGGGAGCGGTCGTCGCGGACGGGATCGGCGGCGGCGGCGGCCGCGATCCCGGCGGCGAGGCGGTCGCCGCCGGTGGCTCCGGTCCCCAGGGCCCCCATGGCCGCCGCCACGGCGGCCACCAGGGGCTCGGGTGCCGTCCAGGCGGGGGCGGGCTCGAGGCGGCCGGACCAGAGCCAGGCGGCCAGGTCCTCGTAGTGCCAGTTCTCGGCGACGACGCGGGTGAGGTCGACGCCGCGGTGACGGATCCGGCCGTCGCCGACGTCGGTGACCGCGGTGACGACGGGGACCTCCAGACGGCCCCGCCGCCGTCCCCGTCGCGCCCGGAGGGCGTCGACCTCCGCCGGGTCGAACAGGGAGGTCTTGCCGTCGAGGGCCCGCCGGGCGTGCAGGCGACCCCGGCTGACGTAGGCGTAGACGGTCTCGCGTTTGACCCCGAGGCGGGCGGCGGCCTCGCCCGCGGTGATGGGGGCCGGCTCGGGGTCGTGACCGTCGCCGGCATGGTCGCGCACGGCCCCGGGGGTGTCGCTCAGATCGAGGTTGAACGGATCAACGTTGCTCGTATCAATGTTGTCAATGTAACAGGGGGGAGCGAGGGTGGTCACCGAGCCGCCCCACCGGGAGGGCGCGGACGAGGCCGACACGAGGAGGTCACCGTGCAGATCGTCCCCGAGGGACTGAAGGGGGTGGCCGTCGCCGACACGACGATCGGGGCGGTCGACGGGGAGGCGGGCTTCTACCACTACCGCGGTCACGAGGCGACCGGGCTGGCTCGCACCCGCACCCTGGAGGAGGTCTGGACCCTCCTCGTCGACGGGGTCCTGCCCCCGGCGGTCCCGGCGGTGGCGCCGGGCCCGCTCCGCCGTCTGCCGGCGGCGGTGGAACGCCTCGTGGACGAGGTCGCCGACCGGGTCGCCGATCCCCTCGTCGCCGTGCGGGTGGCCCTGCTCGCCCTCGCCGACGCCGAGGGCCGCGGACCCCTGCTCGACCGCGACGACCCCGTCCGCCGAGCCGACGCTCTCCGCCTGGCGGCCGTCGTGCCGACCGTGCTGGCCCGCCACCACCGACGCCGCCAGGGACGGGCACCCGTCGCTCCCGACCCCTCACTCGGCCACGCCGCGGATCACCTGCGGATGGTGACCGGGCAGGAACCGGACCCTGGGGCGGCGGCGGCTCTCGAGCGCTATCTGATCGCCACCGTCGACCACGGCTTCAACGCCTCGACCTTCACCGCCCGGGTGGTGGCGAGCACCGGGGCCGACATGGCCGGTGCCCTGGTGGCGGCCATCGGGGCGCTGAGCGGACCCCTGCACGGGGGCGCCCCGAGCCGGTGCCTGGCCATGATCGAGCAGATCGGCGAGCCCGATCGGGCGGCGGCCTGGGTGCGGGAGCGTCTGGCGGCCGGTGAGCGCATCATGGGTTTCGGCCACGCCGTCTACCGCACGCGCGACCCCCGCGGGGTGCTCCTGCGCGAAGCGGCCGAGAGCCTCGGTGGCGAGCTCGTCGAACGGGCCGCCGCCATCGAGGAGGTCATCCTCGCCGAGCTGGCGGCCCGGAAGCCCGATCAGCGTCTCGTGACCAACGTCGAATACTGGGCGGCGGTCGTGATGGAACTGGCGGGTCTGCCCCGCGACCTGTTCACCCCGACCTTCGCCGTCAGCCGGACCATCGGGTGGACCGCCCATGTGCTCGAGCAGGCGTCGCGGGGCCGCATCATCCGTCCCAGCGCCCG
>RFFY01000664.1 GCA_003697065.1 Actinomyces sp.
CACGAGGCCGAACCGAGTGTGGCGGTGCACACCAGCACCAAGTGGCTGCGCTCGGGTGGTGTCGACTTCGACGCCGGGATCCTCGTCGACGGGATGTCGGTGATGATGCTCTTCGTCGTCACCCTGGTGTCGCTGTTGGTGCACGTGTACTCGACCGACTACGTGGCCGGCGACCGGCGCTACACCCACTTCTTCGCCTTCCTGTCGCTGTTCACGGCGTCGATGCTCTTCTTCGTCCTGTCCGACAACACCCTCCAGATGATCGTGGGTTGGGAGCTGGTGGGCCTGTGCTCCTTCGCCCTCATCGGCCACTGGTGGGAGGACAAGGCGAACTCCGATGCCGCCCTGAAGGCCTTCCTCACCAACCGGGTCGGTGACGTCGGCCTGCTGGTGGGCATGATCACCCTGTACTTCGCCGCCGGCGGCACCTTCGACACCGTGACCATCAACCAGGCGGTCGTCGCCGGCGAGGTGAGCCACACCGCCCTGGTGGTGGCGGCCACCGCCCTCACCGCGGCGGTCATGTCCAAATCGGGCCAGTTCGTCCTGCACACCTGGCTGCCCGACGCCATGGCCGGCCCCACCCCCGTCTCGGCCCTCATCCACGCCGCCACCATGGTCGTCGCCGGCATCTACATGGTCGGGCGCCTCTACCCCGTCTTCTTCGAGGGCATGCAGATCCAGGGCTCGAGCATCAACCTGCTCGCCGTGGTCGGTGCCGTCACCCTGCTGTTCGGGGGCCTGCTGGCCTTCGTGCAAAACGACATCAAGAAGGTGCTCGCCTACTCGACCATCAGCCAGCTCGGCTACATGGTCATGGCCCTGGGGGTCGGGGCCTGGACGGCAGCCATGTTCCACCTGTTCACCCACGCCTTCTTCAAGGCCTGCCTCTTCCTCGGGTCGGGCTCGGTGAGCCACGCCGTCCACAGCTTCGACATGAAGACCGACATGGGCGGGCTGCGCAAGTGGATGCCCCACACCTACCGCACCTTCCTCGTCGCCTCGATCGCCCTCATGGGTCTGCCCCCCCTGGCCGGCTTCTGGTCCAAGGACGAGATCCTCGCCGGCACGGGCGGCTGGGGGCTCTTCGGCGGCACCGGGGGCAA
>RFFY01000665.1 GCA_003697065.1 Actinomyces sp.
TCGCCGTCGGTGATGCCGGTGGCGGCGAAGAAGCAGTTGTTCGTCCGCACGAGGTCGTCGGTGGTCAACACGGCATCCAGGTCGTAGCCCTGGGCGATCGACTCGCGCCGTTCGGTCTCGTTGCGGGGCCACAGGCGCCCCTGCATGGCCCCGCCCATGCACTTGAGGGCGGCGGCGCTGATGACACCCTCGGGCGTGCCGCCGATCCCGAAGAGGATGTCGGCGCCCGAGCCGGGCCAGGCGGTGGAGATGGCGCCGGCGACGTCGCCGTCGGGGATGAGCCGGATGCGGGCGCCGGCGTCGCGCACCTCGGCGATGAGATCGGCGTGGCGGTCGCGGTCGAGGATCACCGCCGTGAGGTCCCGCACCGACCGGCCCGTGGCCTCCGCCAGGGCCTCGAGGTTCTCGGTCGGGGAGCGGGTGATGTCGATGAGGTCGGCCCCGGCTGGTCCGACCGCGATCTTCTCCATGTACACGCAGGGACCCGGGTTGAACATGGTGCCCCGCTCGGCCACGGCGATGACCGACAAGGCGTTGCCCCGCCCGAGGGCGGTGAGGGTCGTCCCGTCGATGGGGTCGACGGCGATGTCGGTCAGGGGCGGCTGGCCGTTGCCGAGACGCTCCCCGTTGTAGAGCATGGGTGCCTCGTCCTTTTCGCCTTCGCCGATGACGACGATGCCGTCCATGGGCACGGTGGCGAGCACCGTGCGCATGGCCTCCACGGCGGCGGCGTCGGCGCCCTCCTTGTCGCCGCGTCCCATCCAGCGTGAGGCGGCCATGGCCGCCGCCTCGGTGACACGGACGAGGTCGAGGGCGAGGTTGCGATCCGGCGCCTGGCGTTGTGCGTCCATGGCCCGCGACCCTACCCGGGCCGCGCCCGCGCCCTCGTGATCGGGCGACCCCTGCGGCCTCGGCACCCGGCGTGACCCGCGTGCGAAGATGGCGCGGTGGCTCGCCTCTTCCGCTCCCACCGCTCGCCTCGTGCCGAGACGCCCGCCGACGGCGTCGACGGCCCCGACGACAGCGCCGGCGACGACGACCTCATCGACGATCCCGAGGGTGACTGGCTCGCCTACGAGCTGCACGAGTGGGCGAGCGAGTCACGGCGGATGCTCGAGCAGCTCCTGGTCGGTGAGGAGGTCGCCCACGCCTGGCAGGGAACGACCCTGCTCGTCCACCATGCCGACGAGGAGTTCGTGGACGAGCTGATCGAGGAGGTCGAGAGCGCGGGTGAACGACGCCTCGATCCCGATCGTGAGACCCTGGCCCTCGACATGTCGGGGTGGAGCGGTGATCTCCAGGCCGAGCTGGTCTCCCGCCTGGGGACGGCCGGGATCCCCCACGAGTTCGACGCCGACGGCGACCTCGTCGTGCACGCCGACGACGAGGACGTCGTCGACCTCATGATCGACGACATCATGGCCCGGGCCGACGAGCTCGACCTCGAGGAGCTCGACGGCCTGGCCGTCAACGAGCTCCTGAGCCGGCTCTTCGTGGCCTGCGACCGCCTGCACCGGGACATGCACGATCCCGACGGCGTGCTCGGCGCGGTGGAAGCCGGGCGGCGCCTGCTCGGCGTCCGCACCCCCTTCGGGTTCGAGGCCGCCACCTGGGCCGCCTTGCGCACGGCGGCGGGTCGCCTGGTCGAACTCATCGAGGCCGAGGAGACCAGCGAGGCCGA
>RFFY01000666.1 GCA_003697065.1 Actinomyces sp.
CCCCCGGGACCCCGGTCCCGGGACTCCCCCACCCCGGGCCGGCACCGGCGCGCGTCTGGGTTCGACGCCGCCTCGCGCCTAGGGTCGGGGCGTGGACGAACCCGTCAGCCTCACCGTCTGGTCCGACTTCCTCTGACCCTGGTGTCAGGTCGGGGTGGTGCGCCTCGACGACCTGGTCGACCGGCTCGGCGACAGCGTCACCGTCACGTGGCGCTCCTTCCTGTTGCGCACCGAGCCCAAGACCCCCGACCGGGAGCGCTTCGTCGCCTACACCCGCTCCTGGCTGCGTCCGGCCGAACTCGAGCCCCGGGCCACCTTCCGGGTCTGGGACAGCGACGACCCGCCACCGCGCTCGAGCCTGCCGGCCCAGATCGCCTGGAAGGTCCTCGCCCGCCGCCGGCCCGACCTCGAGCGGGACTTCCGCCGCCGTCTCTTTTCGGCCTACTTCGCCGACAACCGCGACATCTCCGACTGGGGTCGCCTGGCCGAGATCGCCGGCGAGGTCGGTGACGACCCCGACGCCTTCCTCCACGACGCCAACGAGCACCAGCTGGCCCTGGCCGAGGAGGTCGTCGCCGACCACCGGGCGGCATGGGAGCGCGGGATCACCGCCGTGCCCACCGTCGTGCTCGACGACGCCGTCGCCGTCCCCGGCGCCCAGGACACCGACACCTACGAGGCCCTCGTCCGGCGCCTCCTCGAACGCCGGGCCAGCTAGACCCACGAGCCGCCCGGCGTCGCACCGGCCGGCGCCGGGTGGCAGCATCGGGGGCGTGACGGACCGACAGGACCTGCGGGCCCCCGCCATCTCCATCGCCGTGCTCGGCATCGTCTACGGCGACATCGGCACCAGCCCCCTGTACGCCATGCGCGAGTCGTTCCTCGCCCACGACCTGGCGGTGACCCACGACAACATCCTCGGGGTGCTGTCGCTCATCGTGTGGTCGCTCACGATCGTCATCACCGTCAAGTACGCCGCCTTCGTCCTGCGGGCCGACAACGACGGCGAGGGCGGGATCCTCGCTCTGGCCTCCCTCATCAACCCCATGGACGAGCCCGACGGGCAGAAGTCCCGCCTCGTCCTGCTGGGCCTGTTCGGCACGGCCCTCCTCTACGGCGACGGGATGATCACGCCCTCGATCTCGGTCCTGTCGGCCATCGAGGGCCTCGAGGTGGCCGCCCCGTCCCTGACGAACGCCGTCATCCCCGTCTCCATCGCCATCCTCGTCGCCCTCTTCGCCGTCCAGCGCCACGGCACCGCCCGCGTCGGCGCCGTGTTCGGGCCGGTCATGCTCGTGTGGTTCTCCGTCCTCGCCCTGCTCGGCCTGCGCGAGATCGCCGGCGACACCGTGGTGCTCGAGGCCTTCGACCCCCGCCACGCCGTGTCCTTCTTCGCCGACCATCCCGGGCGCAGCTTCCTCACCCTGGGCTCGATCTTCCTGGTCGTCACCGGCGCCGAGGCCCTCTACGCCGACCTCGGCCACTTCGGACGCCGGCCCATCATCGGGGGCTGGCTCGCCATCGTGTTCCCCGCCCTCACCCTGAACTATCTGGGCCAGGGGGCGCTCCTGTTGCGTCACCCCGAGGCCATCGAGAACCCCTTCTACGAGATGGCGCCCGGCTGGGGCGTGTACCCGGCGGTGATCCTCGCCACCGCCGCCACTGTCATCGCCTCCCAGGCCCTCATCTCGGGCGCCTTCTCCCTCACCGCCCAGGCCCTCAACCTCGACTACCTCCCCCGCATGAGCGTTGTGCACACCTCCGAGGAGGCCGAGGGCCAGATCTACGTCCCGACGGTGAACTGGGCCCTGATGATCGCCTGCATCCTGCTGGTGCTCGGCTTCCGCTCCTCGGGGGCACTGGCCGCCGCCTACGGGGTGGCCGTCACCACGACCATGGTCATCACCTCGATCCTGTTCTTCGTGGTCCTGCGCCGCCTGTGGCACTGGAACGCCCTCGCCGCGGTGGCCCTGACGGGCGGCTTCCTGGTCGTCGACGTGGCCTTCTTCGCCGCCAACATCCTCAAGGTGCCCGACGGGGGCTGGTTCCCTCTCCTCATCGGCGCCGCCGTGTTCACCGTCATGACGACCTGGCGGACGGGCCGCCGCCTCGTCGCCGCCCGCATGCGCCAGGGCCTCCCCCTCACCGAGTTCGTCGACGGGCTCGACGAGAGCGATCTGATCCGGGTGCCGGGTACCGCCGTCTACCTGTCGAAGCAGCCCGACATCGTCCCCGCCTCCCTGCTCACGACCCTGCGTCACCACCGCTCCCTGCACGAGCAGGTCGCCATCGTCACCGTCATGACCCGACGCGTCCCCCGGGTGCTCCCCGCCCGGCGGGCCCGGGTCACGCCCCTGGGCAAGGGCTTCTTCCAGGTGGTGCTGTGGTACGGCTACGCCGAGACCCCCGACGTGCCGGCGGCCCTCGACGCCATCGTGTCGTCGGAGCTGCGCTTCGACCCGAGCGACACCACCTACGTCGTCGGACGCGAGACCGTGACCTCCACCGACCGGCCGGGCATGGCCCGCTGGCGGGAGCACCTGTTCGTGTTCATGAGCCGCAACGCGGCGCCCGCCGAACGCTTCTTCCACCTGCCCCCCGACCGGACCTCCCAGATCGGCCAGACGATCGACATCTGACCCGACGGAGCTCAGTTCCAGACGATCGACATCTGACCCGACGGGGCTCAGTTCCAGACGATCGACATCTGACCCGACGGAGCTCAGTTCCGGGGCTTGGCCTGCTCCTCGCGCAGGAAGTCGACGATCGAGCGGATCTGCTCGTCGGTCAAGGCGTTGGCGAAGCTCGGCATCTCGTCACGCCCCAGCCGGATCCGGCGGATGATCTCGTCGTCGTCGTCCTCGGCGGCGTCGCTGCCCCGTCCCAGTCGGGGCCCGACGCCCCCCTCGAGATCGGTGCCGTGGCACTGGGCGCACGCCACCTGGTAGAGCTCACCGCCGGTCAGGCCCTGGAGGGGCTGGCGCCACTGGGGATTCGAGGGCGCCCCGTCCTCGAGGCTGCGCAGGTAGGCGACCACAGCGCTGATCTGGGTCGAGGTCAACGAGCCACCGAAGTCGACCGAGTAGGCGCTCATCTGGGTGCCGGGGACTCCGGCGGCGACCAGGGCGGCGATCTGCTCGTCCGTGGTCGACGAGAGGAACTCGGCGCTGCCGATGGCCGGTCCGATCCCGCCCGCTCCCTCGGCACCGTGACAGCTGGCGCAGGTGCCCTCGTAGAGCTGCTCACCCACGGCGGCGAGCTCCTGCTGACGAGACTCGCGGGCCTCGGCCCGGCGTGAGGGTTCGACGGCGCGGTACACGGGGAAGGCGGCGGCGAACACCAGCAACAGGACCGAAAAGGCGGTGAACCAGCGGTAGGTCGACCGTTCGAGCTCGGGATCGTGACGCTCCAGCACCATCGTCACTCACCTCCCACACACGACGGACCCCGGACGGGCTCGTCGAGGGTCTCGGTGCCCAGGGGCGGCCCCTCGATCACCGTTCCCGTGTCGACCACCACCTTGCCGTCGACGACCTCGACGGGGAAGCGGTCCATCCCCCGCGGTGCGGGGCCGGCCCGGTGCTCACCCGCCCGGTTGAAGTGCGATCCGTGACAGGGGCACTCGAACTGGCCCGAGCTGTCACACCACGGCACCCGGCACCCCAGGTGGGGGCACCGCCACCACAGGGCGAGGACCTCGCCGTCGACGGCGGTGAGCCAGGTCTGGGCCGAGCGGACCTCGACCACGTCGGAGTCGGGAACCTGCCCGACCGGGATGGTGCGGAGCTTGCCGCCGAAACCCTGCGACGTCCGTGGTCGCAGGATGTCCCACGAGGTCCACACCCCGGCCGCGGCGACGAGGGCCGCCCAGGTCTTCCACATGCGCACCAGGAAGTTGCGGCGCGGCTCCCGGGAGGCGTCCGACGACGCCGCCCGCTCCTCCGCCCGCTCGTCCCCACCGGAGCTTTCGATGACAGCCATCACAGTTCTCCGTACCAGTCGTTCCACGGCCACACCCAGCGCCAGCCGGGACCACGGAAGGCGAACCCGACGAGGGTGAGCACCACCCACAGCACCAGGAAGATCGAGAAGGTCCACACGGCCACCCGGCGGTGGCGGGCCGCCCGGTGGGGGTTGCGGTCGACGTAGGGCAGGGCCATCAGCCCGATGACGATCCCGGCGGGAACGAGGACCCCCGCCACCATGGGGTGCAGGTGGCTCAAGAGCTCCTGGAGGCCGGCGAAGTACCAGGGGGCCTTCTCCGGGTTGGGGGTCTGTTGGGGATTGGCGATGGCCCGCAGGGGAGCGTCGAAGCCGATGGCCAAGATGAGCACCAGCAGGAGCGTGCCGAGGGCCGCCACCCCGTGGCGGACGAGGAGGTGGGGGTTGACGAGCACCTCGTCGTCGTCGGCGGGACTCATCCGGGTTCCCGCCGCCGGCACCCCGGGCACGATCCCCAGCACCCGCCGCCCGCGGGGATCCACGAGCGGATCGCCC
>RFFY01000667.1 GCA_003697065.1 Actinomyces sp.
GCACCCTTCACCCACACCCACGCCCACCACGTCGAACCCTACGCCAGCGGTGGGCGCACCGACATCGACCAGCTCGCCTCGGTGTGCGCCCACTGCCACACCCAGATCCACACCGGCATCATCCACCTGCGGCGACACCGAGACGGCACCTGGTACCCCATCCGCATCGACCCCGGCGAGAAGCCGGCCGCTCCCGGCGGCGGCCACCGGCGAGGCGCCCGAGGGTCGCCCCCATCACCAGCCACCCGCCCGTCGGCGCGCGGTGGCCCCGAGGCGGCCCGTCGGCGCGCGGGTGACCCCGGGACGGTTCGTCGCGGCCTGACGGTCCGGGCTGGCTCGTCGCGGGCGGGACCGTCCGTGGTCAGGACCGGTCGTCGACCGTCGTCCCGCCGGCGATGATCAGGGTCTTCAGGTCACTGTGGAACTCGAGGGCGTGGTCACCGCCCTCGCGTCCGATCCCGGAGATCCCACAGCCCCCGAAGGGGGCCGTGAGGTCGCGCACGAGGAAGGTGTTGGCCCACACGATCCCGGCCCGGATGGCGCGCCCCACACGCTCGGCCCGTGAGCGGGAGGTGGTGAAGACGATGGCCGACAGGCCGTAGCGGGTCGAGTTGGCCAGCCCGACGGCCTCGTCCTCGTCGGCGAAGGTCTGGAAGGTCAGGACGGGGCCGAACACCTCGTTCTGGACGATCTCGGAGGCGTTGGACGCCGGTTCGATCAGGGTGGGGGCGTAGTGGAGCTCACCGATGCGGTGCCCGCCCCGCACGACCCGGTCGCCGGCGGCCCGGGCCCGTTCGACGAAGGCCTCGACCCGGGCCAGGTGATCGGGATGCACCAGAGGCGCCATGGTCGTGGCCGGGTCGCGCGGGTCGCCGGGGACGTGGGCGTCGACATGGCGGTGGAACAGCTCGAGGAAGGGCTCGCGGATCGACTCCTCGACGAGGAGACGGGTGCCGGCGAGGCACACCTGCCCCGAGTCGTCGTACTGGGCGGCTGCCATCTTCGCCGCCGCCTCGAGATCGGCGTCGGCGAACACGACGAGGGGCCCCTTGCCGCCGAGCTCGGCGGTGAAGGGCACGATGTTGTCGGCGGCGGCCCGGCCGATGTGGCGGGCGGTCTCGGGTGAGCCGGTGAAGGTGATGCGCCGCACCCGGGGGTCGGCGACGAGGGCGGCACCGACCTCCTCACCGATGCCCTGCACCAGGTTGAACACGCCGGGCGGGAAGCCGGCCTCGACGGTGAGGTCGGCGAGCAGGGAGGCGGACAGGGGCGACCACTCGGCCGGCTTGAGCACCACGCTGTTGCCGGCGGCCAGGGCCGGGGCCACCTTCCAGGTCTCGAGCATGAAGGGGGCGTTCCAGGGGGTGATGACGACCGCCGGGCCCGCCGGCATCCTCTGCACCACGTGGTCGGCGCCCCGGGCCTCCCAGGACCTCTCCTCGTGGTGGCGGGCCAGGTCGGCGTAGAGGCGGAAGTTGGTGGCGCCACGGGCGACCAGGCGTTCCTTCATCGACTCGTGGAGGAAGCCCATGTCGAGGGTCTCGACGATGGCGATGTCGTCGTTGCGGGCCTCGATGAGATCGGCGAGACGGTGCAGGTGGGCCGCCCGCTCCTCGGCCGTGAGGGTCGACCAGACGGCGAAGCCCTCGACGGCGGCCGACACGGCGGCGTCGGCGGTGTCGGCGTCGCCGCGGGCGACCTCGGCCAGCACCCGGGACCAGTCGGTGGGGGAGCGGGTCTCGAAGGTGGTCGGGGAGCCGACCCGCCGTCCGCCGATGAGATGGTCGGGGCTGACGGCCACCCCCTCGACGTCGACGCGGCGCTCGGCGGCGCTCATGACAGCTCCGTCGCCGAGGCGGGGTCGGCGGGCTCGCCGGGTTCGCCGCGCCGGCCGGCGCCGCCCGACCCGCCGTCGTCGTCGAGGGTGGAGGCGTAGTGGCGGGCGCCGGGGCCACGGGGAGCCCGGATCCCCCGGAACTCCCAGTCGCCGCCGAGGGCGGTCGAGACGACCTCCTCGCTGTCGGAGGGTTGGGCGCCGACGTCGTCGCGTACGGGCACCGGGCCGGTGACGATGCGGTTGGTGAGGGTGCCCAGACCCTCGACCTCGACGCTCACGACGTCGCCGGGTTCCACTGGTCGGGAGTTCGCCGGCGTTCCCGACAAGAGGATGTCGCCGGGGACGAGGGTGATGGTGCGGGCGATGTCGGCCACCAGGTAGTGCATGTCCCACTCCATCTCGGCGGTGTTGCCGTCCTGGCGGACCTCGCCGTTGACGAGGGTGCGGATGGCCTTGTCGTGGAAGTCCCAGTCGGTCACGAGGCCGGGTCCGACGGGACAGAGGGTGTCGGAGCCCTTCACCCGCAACATCGATCCGGCGTCGGTGTCGCGGAAGTCGTGGAGGCCGTAGTCGTTGGCGATGGTGTAACCGGCGATGTGATCGGCCGCCTCGTCGACGGAGATGTTGCGGCAGTGGCGCCCGATCACGATGGCGATCTCCCCCTCGTAGTTGAGCCAGTGGCAGCGCTCGGGCCGCACGACGTCGGCGCCGTGGGCGTTGAGGGCGGTGACCGGCTTGTGGAAGTAGGTGGGGGCGGGCGGGAGGCGGGTCATGAACTCCTCGACCCGGCTGCGGTAGTTGAGGTGGACGCAGATGATCTTCGTCGGCTCGACCGGGGGGAGGTGCACGGCCGTGTCGGCGGCGACGCGGCGACCGTCCCGGCTCACCAGCTCGTCGCCCTCGCGGCGGACCAGGGTGGGATACCCCTCGAGGAGGATGCGGCGGTATTCGGGCATGAGGCCTCCCGGAGCGACGTCGTTCGGGTCCGAACGATAGTGTGCCGCCGACCCTGCTCGTCCGACGCCGCCAGGAGGGGAGTGCATGCGGGCCCTGGTCGTCGCCCACGACGCGGAATCCCTGCCGGGGATGCTCGGTGAGCGCCTCGTCGAACGCGGTGTCGACCTCGACGTCCACGTGGTGTGCGCCGACGCCCACCACCCCGAGGTGTTCGCCCCCCTGCCGGAGCTCGACCACGATCTCGTCGTGCCGATGGGGGCGATCTGGTCCGTCTACGAC
>RFFY01000668.1 GCA_003697065.1 Actinomyces sp.
ACCGCCAACAAAAAAAGCCCCCGAAGAAGCGTGCCTCCGGGAGCTTTCTATGGTCAGGCCGCAGCCCTACTTACCAAACAAATCAGCCGGGTCAACCCCTTGCGGGCCGGTGGGGCTGCCCGTTGGCGACCCCGCCCGTGTGTTGATTTCGCTTTCGTGAATGATTTGCGGCCGTTCATACGGCTGCCGTTCCGGTTGCTGCTGTTGGGTTTGTTTCTCTTGTGTGTGCATTTTCTCGCTCCTTTGAAAATTACAAATTACGACTTACGACTTGCGCCGCCGCAGCCACAAGCCGCCCAAAGCCAGTGATACTGCACCTAACGCTGCTGCCAACCCGCCACCGCTGCTGCTACTGCTGGCCGAAATCTCTTGCAGGGTAACGGCCGTTGGTGTCTGACTTGAACCAAATTCAAACGCCCCAATGTCGCAGGCGGTTCCACCTTGATTCGCTCCGTTGGCCCGCGCCGCCCCCCGCTGGTCCACACTGCTGCCGGGGTTGCAGTCAGGGTCAGTAGTGGGAATGACGTCAATGGCCGGACTGCCCGCCACCAGCGCATGGGTGAAGGGGTGCGGCTGTGTGCCATTATTGGCTAACGTGGTATCGAGGATACTGGTCAGCGCTGTGGGATTTGTGCCGTCGCTGGTGGCGGTAATGTCATTCGCGCCGGGCGTGAAATTATAGAACGCCTGGGCGTTGTTCTCCCCGCTGTGGCCAAACAGGTTGTAGTTGTTGGCGTTGACAGTGTAAGAGTTCCAGTTCCAAATTTCATTTCCGTCGGTTCCAGCCGTGTTGCCGGAGATCAGGCTGCGGTTGAGCGTCAGCGTGCTCGAGTTGTTGTAGATGCCGCCGCCGCGGCTACTGGCCGAATTGCCGCTGATAGTGCTGTTGCTCACCGTCAACGTGCCATAATACATGTTGGCAATGCCACCGCCGTTGTTGTTGGCCGTATTGCCGCTGATGGTGCTGTTGGTCACCGTCACCGTGCCATAGAAGTTTCCGATGCCGCCGCCGCGGCTACTCGTATTGCCGCTGATGGTGCTGTTGCTCACCGTCAACGTGCCATAGTAGTTGAAGATGCCGCCGCCGCTGTTATTCGGCCAACTCCCCCCATTGGCATTGCCGCCGGTGATGGTGGCGTTGTTCAGCGTCAGGTCGCCGCCGATGTCCACGAACAGCACGTGGTACACACCGTTGTTGCCATCAA
>RFFY01000669.1 GCA_003697065.1 Actinomyces sp.
CCGAAGCGCTCCTCGAGGGGCATGACGAGTCGGCCCCCGTCGGCGAGCTGGTCGAGCAGGGCCCGTGGCACGCGGGGCCCCGCCGCCGCCACGGCGACGGCGTCGTAGGGGGCCCCCGGCTCCCAGCCCCGCGTCCCGTCGGCGCAGACGACCTCGACGTTGTCGTAGCCCAGGGCGGCCAGGCGCCGGGCCGCCGCCGCCGCCAGTTCGGGGAGTCGCTCGACGGTGACGACGGACCCGGCGAGACGGGACAGGACGGCGGCGGCGTAACCCGAGCCCGTCCCGATCTCGAGCACCCGGTCGGTGGGGGCGAGCGCCAGGGCCTCGGCGGTCAGAGCCACGATGTAGGGCTGGGAGATCGTCTGGCCCGAGCCGATGGGCAGAGCCCGGTCCTCGTGGGCCATGTCGACGAGGTGGTCCGGCACGAAGCGCTCGCGGGGCACCTCCGCCATCGCCGCCAGCACCCTCTCGTCCCTGAGTCCCCGGGCCCGTAGATCGCGCTCGACCATGCGGGCGCGGCGCCGGACGTGCCGGTCGGTCTCCACGTCCCCATCGTAGGACGGGGCCTCTACAGTCGGGTCCCGTGTCCGTTGCCGACCGCTGGATCGACCTTCTCATGGGCTGCCTCACCCGGGAGCTGTTCTGCGAGGAGGAGGCCCGCGACGTCGACCTGTCCGACTGGGCGGGCCCGGGCGACCCGGCGGCGATCCGGCGCCATCTGGGCGAACAGGGCTGGCGCCTCGTCACCCGGGGAGCCGATCCGGCCCGACGCCGCGAGGGTCGCGACTGGCCACCCCACGCCGAGACCATGGTCGGCCGCCTCCGCCTCGAGCAGATCCGGTCCTGTGTCGAGGCCGTCCTCGCCGACGGGGTCCCCGGCGACCTGGTCGAGACGGGCGTGTGGCGCGGCGGCGTCTGCATCCTCATGCGGGCCCTGCTCGAGGCCCACGGCGACACCGAGCGACGGGTGTGGGTGGCCGACTCCTTCCGGGGCCTGCCCCCGCCGGGACCCGATCCCCATCCCGCGGAGGTGACGACCGACTGGTCGCAGGTCGAGGTCCTGGCCGTCGACGCCGACACGGTGCGGGCCAACTTCGCCCGCTACGGCCTCCTCGACGAACGGGTGTGCTTCCTCGAGGGCTGGTTCGCCGACACCCTGCCCGACGCACCCATCGAGCGTGTCGCCGTGCTGCGCCTCGACGGCGACATGTACGCCTCCACCCTCGACGCCCTCGACGCCCTCTACGACCGTGTGTCGGTCGGGGGTTTCGTCGTCGTCGACGACTACGGGGCCTGGCCCTCGTGCCGGGCGGCCGTCGACGACTTCCGGGCCGCCCACGGCATCCACGACGAGCTCGTCGCCGTCGACTGGACCGGTGTCCACTGGCGGCGCAGCTCGTGAACCCGGACCCCACCACGCCCTCGCTCCCGCCCCGGCACCACTCGGGTCCGGCCACCTACTACGAGCTCCTCGCCGCTCTCCACGAGCGCCTCCGGCCCGCCGTGTACCTCGAGATCGGGGTCCACGAGGGCCATTCCCTGCGTCTCGCCCGCCCCGGTACCACGAGCGTGGGGGTGGACCCCGAACCCCGTCTCGCCACGCCCGTTCCCGGAGCCCGCATCGTCGCCACCACCAGCGACGACTTCTTCGCCCGGCCCGATGCCGCCGCCGTGCTCGGGGGGCCCGTCGATCTGGCCTTCGTCGACGGCCTGCACCTGTGGGAACAGGCCCTGCGCGACGTCGCCCACACCGAACGTCTCGCCCATCGAGCCAGCGTCATCGCCATCCACGACTGCCTGCCCATCGACGCCGTCACCTCGGCGCGGGAGCGCACCACCCTGGTGTGGTCCGGCGACGTGTGGAAGGTGGTCGTCGCCCTCCGCCGCCACCGCCCCGACCTCAGGGTGCACACCCTCGACGTGGCTCCCACGGGGCTGGCCCTCGTCACCGGGTGCGACCCCGACAACCGGGTCCTCCTCGAGCGCCACGACGCCATCCGGGCCGAACTCGACGACTGGACCCACGACGACCTCCTCGCCGCCGGCCGCGACGAGCTACTGGCCGTCCGGCCCGCCACCTGGGACGTGATCGACGCCCTCCTCGCCGACCGGTAGCGTCGCCGCCCGTGGACCGACCCGCCGATCTCACCGATCCCCTCGTGCGGCGGCGCGCCGAGCTCGTCAAGTGGGCGCGCGACCCCGTCGACGTCCTGCCCGCCTGGGTGGCCGAACACGACTTCCGTCCCCCCGAGGCCGTCTTCGCCGCCGTGCACCGGGTCGCCGACGAGGGCGCCTTCGGCTACACCCGGCGGGCCGCCGCCCTCGGACCCGCCTACGCCTCCTGGGCCCGCCGCCGCCACGCCTGGGAGGTCGATCCCGAGCTGGTGACCTGGCACGTCGACGTGCTGCAGGGGGTCGTCGCCGCCGTCACCGCCCTGTCGGAACCCGGCGAGGGTCTGGTCATCACCCCGCCCATCTACTTCCCCTTCCTCGACATCGCCCCCACCACCGGTCGCCGCCAGCTCGAGTGGCGCCTCCGCCGCGACGACACGGGCTGGCACCTCGACCCCGACGATCTCGACGCCGTGTTGAGCCGCGAGCCCGATGCCCGGGTGCTGTTGTTGTCCCACCCCCACAACCCCACGGGCCGGGTGCTCGATCCAGCCGCCCTGGCCCGCATCGTCGAGATCTGCGCCCGCCACGACGTCCACATCGTCTCCGACGAGATCCACGGGGATCTGGTGCGCCCCGACGTCGAGTTCCGGCCCCTGCTCACCGTCCCCGGCGCCGCCGAGCGCACCGTCGTGGTCACCTCGGCGGCCAAGACCTTCAGCCTCTCGGGCCTGCGCTGCGCCGTCAGCGTGTTCGCCGACCCCGATCTGCGCTCCCGGGTCCTGCACGCCCATCCGCCCCTCCTGCTCGGTCATCCGGGACGGGTGGGCATCGAGGCCACCATCGCCGCCTGGGAACACGGTGCCGACTGGACCGACGGCCTGGTCGAGCTCATCGGCCGGCGCTTCGACCGTCTCGCCGAGCGCCTCGCCGCCGAGGCCCCGGCGGTGCGCTGGCACCGGCCGGAGGCGACCTTCCTCGCCTGGCTCGACGTGTCGGCGTGCGGCCTCGGGCCCCGGCCCGGTGCCACCCTGCTCGAACGGGCCCGGGTGGCGGTGTCCGAGGGCGTCGACTTCGGCGAGGGCGGCGAGGGCCACATCCGGGTCAACGTCGGGACCGCCGAAGCCGTCTTCGAGGAGATCTGCGACCGCCTCCTTCCCCACCTGGGGGTGGCGGCCGGTGGTGGGGCGTGAGGGCCGGGAGGTGCGCGAGGATCCTTCCATGACGCACGCCCTGCTCCACGCCTTCGCTCCGCCGGCCAAGTCCGAGGACGACTTCATCCGCATCGTCCGGGCCGAGGGATCCACCCTGTGGGACGACCGGGGTCGCTCCTACATCGACGGCCTCGCCAGTCTCTGGTACTGCCAGGTCGGCCACGGCCGCGCCGAGATCGTCGAGGCCGTCGCCGACCAGATGCGACGTCTCGACGCCTACAACGTCTTCGACCCCTTCACCAACGAACCGGCGGCCCGGGTCGCCGAGCTCATCGCCAACCGCTCCCCCCATCCCGACGGTCGCGTGTTCCTGGCCTGTTCGGGGTCGGAGGCCGTCGACACCGCCCTCAAGCTCGCCCGCCTCGTCGCCCAGCGGCGGGGTGAGTCCCGCCGTCAGGTGATCGTCCGGCGCACCCACGGCTACCACGGGACGAACTTCGGGGGCACCAGCGCCCAGGGCATCGCCCCCAACCGTGAGGGATGGGGCGATCTCGTCCCCCACTTCGTGGAGATCCCCCACGACGACATCGAGGCCGCCGCCTCGGTCTTCGCCGAACACGGCGAACGCATCGCCGCCGTCATCACCGAACCGGTCCAGGGCGCCGGGGGCGTCCATCCCCCCGCTCCCGGCTACCTCGAGGGACTGCGCCGCCTCTGCGACCGCCACGGGGCCCTCCTCGTCTTCGACGAGGTCATCTGCGGTTTCGGCCGCACCGGGGCCTGGTTCGGGGCCCAGCGCTTCGAGGTCACCCCCGACCTGATCACCTTCGCCAAGGGGGTCACCTCGGGTTACCAGCCCCTGTCGGGGGTGATCGTGTCGCGGGCCGTGGCCGAGACCCTCGAGGAACCCGGCTTCCTCCTGCGTCACGGCTACACCTACTCGGGCCACCCCGCGGCCTGCGCCGCCGGCATCGCCAACATCGAGCTGATCGATGCCGAGGACCTGGTCGCCCGGGCCCTGCACGTGGGCGACCGACTCGCCGAGGGTCTCGACGCCCTGGCGGGCGACGGGCTGATCACGGGCTGGCGGGGCGTCGGGGCGGTGGCCGCGGCCGAACTGGGGCGAGACGCCGTCGTGGTGCGCAACGCCCTCCTCGAGCGCGGGGTCATCCTGCGACCGATCGGCACCGCCCTCGCCTTCTGCCCGCCCCTGGTCATCTCCGACGGGGAGCTGGGGCGCATCTTCGACGCCCTGGCCGAGGCC
>RFFY01000670.1 GCA_003697065.1 Actinomyces sp.
CACCCGGCTCATCTCAGACGACGAGCTCGACCCCGAGGACGTCGCCGATGGTGCGCTGGGCCTCGAGCTGCTCGGGTGGGTCGAGATGCTCGGCGATCGTGCGGTACAACGTCATGGCGCGACGCTCTTCCATGCCCTCGAACTGGGGGAGGAAATAGGCGTAGAAGACCTCGTAGAGGAGGCGGGACTCGGTGATGGCGTCGCGGGAGCGACGGGCGGCGTAGCGGGCGGCGTCGAGGTAGACCGCCGGGCCGAGATCGGAGAACTGGCGCAGGGGCAGGAGACGCTCGACGATCGCTCCCCGACCCCGCAGGAGCTCCCTGTAGGCGTCCTCGGGTGGCGTCGGCACCTCGATGAAGGCGAAGCGCCGCATGAGGGCGTAGGACATCTCGAACAGGAGGTTCTTGTCGAAGACGTTCATGGTCGCCACGATGCGCCAGCTCGCCGGCACCCGGATGGGATCGGTGTCGGCGGGCTCGGGGACCCCGGCGGGGACGAGGGAGATGGGATGGGTGCGGCCCTTGCGCTTGAAGGGCAGCACGACCGCCGAGCCCGACAGGACGGTGAAGAGCTGACCGAAGGCCCGATCGAAGTTCGAGCGGTTGAGCTCGTCGATGACGAGCCAGCGGCCGTTCTCGATGGCCTCGACGAACAGGCCCGGTCGGAAGATGAGGCCCTCGGCGGTGGGCTGGAGGCCGCCGATGGTCTCGAAGGTGGTCCATTCGGTCGTGGCGGTCGTGGGCAGGTAGCCCGTGCAGAACATGGCCCGCCGGGCGACCTCGGAGGCGAGGTAGGCGAGGGTGGTCTTGCCCGTGCCGGGGGGGCCGGTGAGGATGACGTGCTTGCCGGCGTCGATGGCGGCCACGAGCTGGTCGAGGACGAAGGGCGGAAAGATCATCCCCGCCTCCTCCGCCGCCGCCTTCAGGTCGGCGCTGGTGAACTCGCTCACCCTCGAATCGTCGGCACCGGAGACGCCGCCTTGAGCCCGGGGCGGGCGCTGTCGCCACGCGCCGGCGGTCCAGCGGCCGGTGGGTGGCGGGGTCAGGAGGACACGGACCGGCGCAGGGCGGGATGGGGAACGCCGACCTCGCCCCGACGGGAGAGGTAGTCGACGAGGCGCCGGTAGGGCTCCTCGCCCACGAGTTCGACGATCTCGTCGGCCAGCGCCCGCCACACCGGGCGGTCACCGACGAAGGCGAGGGGATCGTCGGTGCACCACCAGGCGAACTCGGCACCGCCCTCGCCCCAGTCGCGGCGCTTCCATTCGCGCAGGACGTAGGTGGTGTGGCCCCGGTCGTCGGTGTGCTCGTCGAGATGCAGGGGCAGTTGCCAGCACACCGCCGGCTTCCAGTCGAGGGGCCGCTCGCCCCGGCGCACGGCGGCCTGGTGCAGGGCGCACCCGGCGCCGCCGGGATGGCCGGGTCGGTTCAAGAAGATGCAGGCGTCGTCGACCGTGCGGGTGACGAGTTCGCCCTCGGCGTTGCGCTCGGTCGGCCCACCCAGGCGGGCCGCCTCGTCGGCGAGCTGCCACTCGCCGGGTTCGAGGCGCTCGACGTGGGCCAGGACGTCGGTGAGGTCCTCCTCGTCGACGAAGTGGGCGCCGTAGGTGCAGCACCCGTGCTCGTACTCGGGGGCCGGCTCGGTGAAGACGCCGGGACAGCCACGCCCGTAGATGCAGGTCCAGTTCGAGGTGAGGAAGGTGACGTCGAAGCTCCAGGTGTCGCCGTCGTCGTCGTCGAAGCTCACCCACTCGTGGAGATCGTCGTCGTCACGGGCCATGGTCTCTCCTCGTCGGTTCCCCGACGCTAGCGAGCGCGTCGGCCGGTGCGGACGGCCGGGGGTGGTGACGGCAAGGCGACGGTGTGTCGGTGAGCCCGCCGCTAGATTCGGCCCTCGTGGCCGGTGAGTTCGACGACATCCGCGGGCGTCTCGAGGTGATCGCCGAGGAGCTGGCCGATCTCGCTCTCCAGCGCCTGCGGGACTCGATCGACGCCGGAGGCACCGAGCTGCCGGTCGACGAGCGACGTCTGACCCGGGCTCGCCGGGCGGTGGAGAAGGCCATCGCCTTGCTCCGCGAGCCCGACGACACCTTCTGAATCGGGCCCGGCGGGAGGGTCCGCCGTGGCGGCCGCCCGCGGCACACGCGGGATCAGGCCTCGTTGATGGCGTCGATCAGGCGGCGTAGGCGGGCCCAGTGGTGACGGTCGAAGCGCAACGCGATGCGCGGGAGGTGGACCTCGTCGTCGTCACGCCGTTCGGCCTCGGTGGTGTCGATCCGCTCGATCCCGCCCTTCTCGCAGATGTCGCGGAAGTCCCGGTCGAGGCGGGCCAGGTGCTCGTCGGACAGGGCTCGGCGGAGGCGGATCACGAGGCGGGAGCCCACGAAGCGCATGGAGTGGTAGATGCGGTAGAAGCCGCAGACCACCGCCACCGCCTCGTCGACGGAGTCGGTCAGGGTGACGAGACCGGTGTCGTCGGGCGAGATGAGGCCGTGGCCCTCGAGTTCCGTTCGCACGAAGTCGAGCCAACGGTGCCAGTAGGTGCCGCCGGGGGGGTCGATGAGCACGACCGGTGCCGGCGGCGTCTTCCCGGTCTGCATGAGGGTGAGCAGCTCGAAGCACTCGTCGAGGGTCCCGAAGCCGCCCGGGAGCAGGACGAAGCCGGCCGACTCCTTCATGAAGACGAGCTTGCGGGTGAAGAAGTAGCGGAAGTTGATGAGCTTGGGGTCGCCGGCGATCACCGGGTTGGCGTCGGCTTCGAAGGGCAGGACGATGTTCACGCCGAAGGAGTTCTCGGCGCCGGCCCCCTCGTGGCCCGCCTCCATGATCCCGGGCCCGGCGCCCGTGATGACCATCCAGCCCTCCTCGGCGATGGCGGCGGCGAAGGCCCGGGCGCACTCCCAGGCGGGATCGCCGCGCCGGATCCGGGCCGAGCCGAAGATGGTGCACTTGCGCACCTCCCGGTAGGGGGCGAAGACGTGGAAGGCGTAGCG
>RFFY01000671.1 GCA_003697065.1 Actinomyces sp.
AGGGTGGCGTCGGCCTCGGCGAGGAGGCGGGCGACCAGGGTGTCGTGATCGAGGTCGAGCCAGCGCCGGTCGTCGGTGCGTCCCACCGCCATGCGCACGGCGACGTGGTCGGTGTCGCCGACATGGTCCCACTTCGAGGAGGTCCACGAGCAGGCCGTGGTCAACAGGGGTTCCTCGTCGGGCCCCGCATCGGTGGACGCACGGGCACCGCGGGCGACGAGGAAACCCGAGCCGTCGAGGGGATGCGCGACGTCGTCGCGGCGCCACACGAGGGTGACGAAGGCCACGTCGGCGACCTCGATGGCGGCGAAGTGGCGGGCCACGTCGGGAGCCACGGGGGTGAACAGGCGGGCCGTCACCGGCGCCGGCGTGGTGACGATCACGGCGTCGGCCTCGAGCCGCTCGCCCGTCGAGGTGGCCACGACCCAGGCCGAACCCCGGCGGGCCACACCCTCGACGGACACCCCGGTCCGCAGGCGGGGGCCGAGTTCGGCCACGAGGGCCTCGACGAGGCGGGTCATCCCGCCCCTTAGGCCCAAGAAGACGGGTCCGGGTCGGGCGGCGGCCTCGCCGGCCGTCTCCGCCAGACGCCGGATGAGGCTTCCCCCACGATGGACGGCCTCGGCCAGGGCGGGGGCGCCGGCGTCGAGGGAGAGTTCGTCGGCGGAGCCGGCGTTGATCCCACCGAGGAGGGGATCGACGATCACGTCGACGATCTCGTCGCCGAGGCGGGGGCGCAGGACCTCCCCCACGGCGGCGTCGCCCACCAGGGGCGGGTGGTCGGCGTCGAGCTCGGCCCGCAGGCGTGCCACGGCCTCGGGTCCGACCAGGCCGGTGGCCGCCAGGGCGTCGGGGTCGAGGGGGACCCCGAGCACCGAGGGGGTGGGCAGGTCGTGCAGGGCGCCCCGGTACCAGACCCGGGGCCGGGCGGCGGCGGGCCGGACCAGATCGTCGCCGAGACCGAGCTCGCGAGCCAGGTCGGCCACCTCGGGGCGACGGGCGAGGAAGCCGTCGGGACCGGCATCGACGACCAGGGGGCCGACCGGGCCGCCGGCGATCTTGCCCCCGGGCCGGGAAGCGGCCTCGAGCACGACCAGCTCGAGACCGGGTCGTGTCCGCAGGAGCTCGTGGGCGGCGGTGAGCCCGGTGATGCCGGCGCCCACCACGACCACCCGGCCGGCTGGCGGGCCGACGCCCGGTCCCCCCCGGGTGCTCACCGTCTCCCGTCCGCCGAGGTGCCGTCGCCCCCGTCGACCCGGCCCTCGTCGTGGACGAGGCGGACGATCTCGGTCAGGACGTCGGGGTCGGTGTCGGGCAGCACCCCGTGACCCAGGTTGAACACGTGGCCGGGGTGGCCGGCGTTGTCGGCCAGGACCTCGCGGGCGGCTTCCCGGGCGACCTCGACCCCGGCCAGGAGCACCGCCGGATCGAGGTTTCCCTGCAGGGCCACGCCGGCCGGGACCCGTGAGCGGGCCCGGCCCAGCGGGACCCGCCAGTCGACCCCGACCACGTCGGCGCCGGCCTCGGCCATCTGGTCGAGGAGTTCGCCGGTGGCCACCCCGAAATGGATCCGGGGGACGCCGGTCTCGCCGACCATCTCGAGGAGGCGGCGGGTGTGGGGCAGCACGAAGCGGCGGTACTGGGCGGGGGTCAGGGCCCCGGCCCACGAGTCGAAGACCTGCACGGCGGCGGCCCCGGCCCCCACCTGGGAGAGGAGGGAGGTGGCGGCGATGTCGGTGAGACGCTCGAGCAGGGCGTGCCACAGGGTCGGGTCGCCGAGCATGAGGGCCTTGGTGCGCCCATGGTCGCGGGAGGGCCGGCCCTCGACCAGGTAGGACGCCACCGTGAAGGGCGCCCCGGCGAAGCCGATGAGGGGGACGTCGAGGGCGGCCACGAGGCGACGCACCGTCTCGAGCACGTAGGGGGTGTCGGCGTCGGGATCGAGGGGGCGGAGCCGGTCGAGGTCGGCGCTCGAACGGAAGGGCTCGGGCGCCACGGGGCCCACGCCGCGCACGATGTCGACCCCGAAGCCGATGGCGTGGACCGGCACGACGATGTCCGAGTACAAGATGGCGGCGTCGACCCCGTGGCGCCGCACGGGCTGGAGGGTGATCTCGACCGCCCGGTCGGGGTCGGCGATGGCGTCGAGGATCGTGCCCTCGCCCCGCACCCGGTGGTACTCGGGCAGGGAGCGGCCGGCCTGGCGCATGAACCACACCGGGACCCGCTCGTGGGGTTCGCTGCGACAGGCGCGGATGAAGGGGTGGTCGGCGAAGGCGGCGGTGCCGGACGGGTCGCCGTCCGCTCTGGCTGGTGTTCCCCGGCCCTGGTTCACGAGGGCACGCTAGCGGGGTGCCCCGGCGTCGGCG
>RFFY01000672.1 GCA_003697065.1 Actinomyces sp.
ACAGGGGCCGGCCCGGCCCGGCGAAGATCGCCCCGCTGATGCGGGTGTCGTAGCGCTCGATCAGTCGGGCCAACAGCGTGGGCGGGACGGGTCCGGCATCGACGATCTCGCAGCGCCCCTCGCGGGTCTGCCCGGTGAGCACGCCGACATCCGCGACGGCGACGAGCTCGAGGCGGCCGCGGCCGCCGGCCTCGGCGGGTAGGTCGCGGTCGGACTCGACGGGTGAGTCGACGCCGATCAAGCGTGTGAAGGCGTCGGCGCGGCGCTGCTCCACCGAACGGACCTGGTCGGGGGTGCCGTCACGGCCCCCGTCGTGGCGCCACAGGCGATCCATCTCCGCATCCAGCACCTGGGCGACCTGGGCGCCGGTGACCGAGTCCAACTCGAACCCGAAACGCCACATCCCCGACCCCGAATCACGATGCCGCCAGCCCCGGCGCCGGCGCCGCTGCCGCGCCAGACGCGCCTCCACATCGGCCGCCGTCTCCCGCTTCGTCAACCACTGTTCGGCCATCCGCCGCGCCCCATCGGCATCCTTGCCGGTCACCAACCCCAACAACTCGCCCTCGACCGCCTCGGTTCCGGCCCGAGCCGCCGCCTCGACCAACACATCCGCGGTCTCCACGTTCACCCGACCCTCGGACAAGGCGTCGGTGACCGCCGGCATCTCACCCAGCACCGCGGCGCGCTTCTTGGCGCGGCGCGCCTCACGCTCCGAGCACCCCGAGACCGTCTTCCACGACGACACCCCATCCGCCCCCGCATCACCCAGAGCATCCACAGCCGCGGCCAGGCGCACCTCGGCCGCCGCGACGGCCGCCTTCACACCGGCCAGTGCCTCCATGGCCGCCACCAGCTCGCGGCGGCCCCAGCCCGCACCCGGCACCTGCGCCACCACGTCCGCCGCGGCCGCCAGACGCGCCACCGCCCCCTCCACCCCCACCGTCTCCCCGACGGGCGGCGCCTTGCCCTCGACGGGTGCCGCTTCGAGAACTGTACCGAACATGTGTACGACTCTACGCCGGGGGTATGACACGCCCGACCCGGGACCGGGAACGTGCAGGACACGGCCCGACTGGGGCACCCTGGCGGGGTGCTGACGCCCCACGACGATCTGCCCCTGCACCAGACGCCCGAGCCCCTCGCCCGGGTGGCCACCGCCGCTGCCGACCACTACGACCGCTACTTCTTCAACGGTCACACCGCCGACGGCTCCCTCTTCTTCGCCGCCGCCATGGGCCACTACCCGAACCGCGACGTGGCCGATGCCGCCTTCTGCGTCGTCCACGAGGGGCTCCAGCACTCGGTGTTCGCCTCGGGACGCTGCCCCCGCGACCGCGCCACGCGGGTCGGTCCCATCCGGGTCGAGGTGCTCGAGGGCTTGCGGACTCTGCGGGTCACGGTCGAGCCGAACGAGACGGGCGTCGTCGCCGACGTCACCTTCCGGGCCCGGACCCCCGCCGTCGAGGAGCCCCGCCAGACCGTCGTCCGCGACGACCGCCTGGTCATGGACTACACGCGACTCACCCAATGGGGCACCTGGGAGGGCGTCGTGGGCCACGGGGCGCGGCGTCACGACGTCGACCCCCGTCACGTCCGCGGCGTCCGGGACCGCTCCTGGGGTATCCGACCCGTGGGCGAGCCCACACCCACCAACGCCCCGCCCTCGATCCCCCAGGTCTTCTGGCTGTGGGCGCCCCTGCACTTCGACGAGGTGTGCACCCACCTGGCCACCTTCGAGCACGCCGACGGACGACCCTGGCTGGCATCGGGCGCCGTGGTGCCGGTCCTCGACCATCCCGGGGCGCCGACCTGGGGACTCGACGAGCCGGCGCGGGAGATGGCGACGATCCGTCGCGAGCTCACCTGGCGACCGGGCACCCGGGAGATGGCGACGGCGGCCCTCGAGCTCGTCGAGTTCGGTGGCGACACCCACCGCATCGAACTCGAACGCCACCTCTCCTTCCGCATGCGCGGCGTGGGCTACCTCCACCCCACCTTCCGCCACGGCTCGGCCCATGGAGAGCTCACCGTCGGGGCCGAGACCCTCGACCTCGCCGACCTCGACCCCCGCGACCCGGCCAACATCCACATCCAGACGGTGGTCACGGCCCGCTGGGGCGACCGGGTCGGCACCGGGGTGCTCGAGCAGCTCGTCATCGGTCCCCACGAACCCACCGGGCTGACCGGCATCGTCGACGGTCACCCCGGCCCCTGACGGTCACCGCGGCGTGACGGTCGACCCCGCCGACGAGGCGCGTTCAGCCCGAGGGGCGGCCCTCCTCGGGCGCCAGGCGGCGTTCCTCGATCACCTCGTCGCCGCGGGTGACGGTCACAACGATCTCGCCGGTGTGCTCGTCGATGCGCACGTTGGTGAGCGTCTCGTCGTCGCCGAAATCACCGCCGAGACCGAGATGGGAGCGCAGACCCACGTTTCCCATGATGCCCCATGTCGGGGCTAGGGTCCCGGCACCCGGTCAGGAGGTAGCGATCAGCCGTGTATCCCGGAGCCCACGCCCAGCAGCGTCCCGACCACCCCGCGGTGGTGATGGCCGGTAGCGGCCAGGTGATCACCTACCGTGAGCTCGACGAGGAGGCCAACCGCCTCTCCCGGGTCTTTTACGACATGGGCCTGCGTCCCGGCGACCACGTGGCCTTCTGCCTCGAGAACCACCCCCGCTTCCTGTCCATCTGCTGGGGGGCCCACTACGCCGGGCTGATCTACACCGCCATCTCGTCGCGTCTCACCACCGAGGAGATGGCCTACATCATCGACAACTGCGAGGCCCGGGCCTTCATCACCTCCCCCTACAAGGCCCAGCAGGCCGCCGAACTCGTCGACCAGATGCCCCGGGTCGACCTGCGCCTCATGGTCGACTCCACCATCGACGGCTACGACTCCTACGAGGAGGCCATTGCCGTCGCCTCTCCCGAGCCCCTGCCCGACCGGGTCGCGGGACGCGACATGCTCTACAGCTCGGGCACGACGGGCCGCCCCAAGGGCGTGCTGCCCACCTTCGAGCCCCAGCCCCTCGAGGAGGGCGGCACCACCGTCGGGGGGATGCTCCAGCTCCTGTTCGGCATGACCCCCGACAGCGTCTACCTCTCCCCGGCGCCCCTCTACCACGCCGCTCCTCTGCGCTTTTGTCTGGGGAGCCACGTGGTGGGGGCGACGGTCGTCGTCATGGAGCGCTTCGACGCCGAGGGCTACCTGGCCGCCGTCGAGACCTACCGCGCCACCCACTCCCAGGTCGTGCCCACCATGTTCGTGCGCATGCTCAAGCTGCCCGCCGAGGTGCGCGAGCGCTACGACGTCTCGTCCCTGGAGGCGGTGATCCACGCCGCCGCCCCCTGCCCGGTCCCCGTCAAGCGTCAGATGATCGAATGGTGGGGGCCGATCATCCACGAGTACTACGCCGGCACCGAGGGCAACGGGTTCGTGTACTGCAACAGCGAGGAGTGGCTGGCGCACCCCGGCACGGTGGGCAAGGCACTCATCGGCGAGATCCACATCGTCGACGACGAGGGCAACGAGCTCCCCCCGGGCGAGGAGGGCACGATCTACTTCTCCGGCGGCGGTGAGTTCGAGTACCACGGCGACCCCGACAAGACGGCCGCCTCCCGCCTGCCCAACGGCTGGTCGACCCTGGGCGACGTGGGACGTCTCGACGAGGACGGCTACCTGTACCTCACCGACCGCAAGGCGTACATGATCATCTCGGGGGGCGTGAACATCTACCCCCAGGAGGCCGAGAACGTCCTCACCATGCACCCCGAGGTCGTCGACGTCGCCGTGATCGGGGTTCCCGACGAGGAGTTCGGCGAACAGGTCAAGGCCGTCGTCCAGCCCGTGCACATGCCCGCCGACGAGGCCGAGGCCGCCCGCCTCGAGCGCGAGCTCATCGCCTACTGCCGCGAGCACCTCGCCGACGTCAAGTGCCCCCGCTCGGTCGACTTCCGCGAGGAGCTGCCCCGCCACCCCACGGGCAAGCTCTACAAGCGCCTCCTGCGGGACGAGTACTGGAAAGGGCACGAGTCCCGCATCATCTGACACGGCGGTCCCGGCGCCGCGGCGCGTCGCGAAAAGCGGGCGGGATTCCTCAACATCGGCGGTCAGGGTGCCGATGGGACGCGGAACGCTCCGACCCATTCCTGTCCAGCGAGGTGCGTTCTTCAGGCGTTCCCGGGGGCGGCTCACCCCCGGGAACGTCGCGTCCGGCGGACGGCACCGGGCTCTGGGCCCCCGGACCCAGGCGTGACGACGATCGTCATCGGCCCCTGAGCCGACCTCCCCGGTCTCCTCACGACGCCGGTCGGTGCTGCCGACGGGGAGCCCCGAGATCTCGTGTCGCGGAGGAGACAGATGAACGCCGATCCCGTGGTGCCCCGCCGGGCCGGTTCCGGTCGCAGCGGTCCGGTCGAGAGACGGCGTCGCGCCCGGCGGGCCGTGGCGGCCCTCGCCGTCACCGCCGTCGCCGGTGGTCTCGTGTACGTGAACTCGGTGGGCGACGACCAGCCCGGAGCCTCCGCCCTCAGCGGCGAACTCGACGCCGTCGACGACGCCGGCACGACCCCGATCGGGACCCCCATCCTCGTCGACGTGGTCGCCAACGACACCGGCGACGTCGACCCCTCGACCATCACCCTGATCGATCCCCCCGCCCACGGGATCATCACCGGCGTCGACCCGACGACCGGGGTCATCGCCTACGAACCCGAGGCCGGTTACACCGGCTCCGACTCCTTCACCTACTCACTCGACGAGACCCCGGGCACCGCCTTCGACGTCCGCCCCCTGGCCACCGGAACGGACGGGACGACCACCATCGGCCGCGACGAACCCGATCCCTACTGGCGCATCGCCGAGACCGTCGACGACCCGGGTCAGCCCGCCCTGGGCGTGGCGGGTTGGGGCGGAGGCGGCTGGGCGCCGCCACCGGCGGGTGCGGCCTGGATCTGCGGCGCCGCCTGTTCCACCGCCCGTGACGACACGGCGGTCTTCCACCGCAGTTTCGAGATCCCCGACGCCCACACCGCCGAGAACGCCGTGTTGACCTTCGACGTCTACGCCGACGACGTCATCGACGAGGTCTGGGTCAACGGCGAGGCGCTGGGCGAGCGGACCACGTCGAACACCTACTCGGCGGGACGGGCCCACCGCCTCGTCATCGACGCAGCCGACGTCACCCTCGTCCCGGGCACCAACACCTTGAGCATCCAGGTCCGCAACACGGGGGCGGGACCCATGGGCCTGCTCGTGGCGCCCAGCACCGGTGACAGCGACGGCGACGGTGTGCCCGACCACGCCGACCGCTGCCTCGGCACCCCCGCCGGCGCCACCGTCAACGGCGAGGGCTGTCGACGGGAGCTGGCCACGGTGAGCATCGAGATCACCGGCGCCGCCACGAGCACCACGACGACGACCACCACGCCCTCGACGACCTCCTCGACGACGACCACCACGCCTTCGACGACCTCCTCGACGACGACCACCACGCCTTCGACGACCTCCTCGACGACGACCACCACGCCTTCGACGACCTCCACGA
>RFFY01000673.1 GCA_003697065.1 Actinomyces sp.
CGGCGCCAGCCACCCGTGCTCGACCGGCTGCCGGTCGGCCGAGGAGGGAGTTGACCATGGCGAAGATCCTCAAGGCCACGATCCTCATGCTGTCCGAGGCTCCGGACGGCCAGCCCGGTGTCGCCGGCAAGGCGGTCGCTCGCTACATCCTCGGCGACGACGCTGACCCGGGCATGAGCCAGGTGAAGATCAAGGAGGTCAGCGCGGCGGGCCTCGACAAGCCCGCGGACCAGCTCTTCGCCGACGTGGTGGCACAGCTCAAGGCCGACGAGGGGATCGCATGACGGCCGCGGGCGCTCCCGACGAGACCCGCGGCTTCGTGGTCGCCGGGCGCGTGCTGCCGGCGCCCTGCGGCCTCGACGTCACCAACTTCCACGACCCCGAAGTGCACCGCTTCACGCGACGCGACCGCTCGGGCAGGGCGGTCACCGAGGTCATCGTCCACGAGTCGGTGACGCGCAGCGCCGCGGACACGGTGGCGGTGCTCAAGCGCCGGCGCCTGGGCGTCCACCTGATCGTCGCGGCGGACGGGCGCGTGATCCAGCACGGCGACCTGGCGCACGACCGGCTCGCCCACGCGGGCGGGCACAACGGGCCCTCGGTCGGCATCGAGGTGACCAACCCCTACTACCCGAAGTACCTGCGGGACGGCCTGCCGTGGTCGCGGGTCATCGACGCCCGCTGGGCGCATCGCGGCCGCTACGTCCTGCCGACGCCGGAGCAGGCCGAGGCGACCTCGAGGCTCGTCGGCTGGCTGACCTCGCCCGCGGCCGAGGGGCTGTCCATCCCCCGGACGTGGATCGGCCTCGACGGGGCGCGGCTCTCCATGGGCCGCGTCGAGGGAGCCGACCACCGGCGCCCTGGCGTCTACGCCCACCACGCCTTCGGGCACGCCGACGGCTCGTGGCTGGTGCTCTACGCCTGGCTGCGGCTGGAGGCGGGCCTCGCCCCCTGCGCGGCCTACGAGGAGGCGGCGGGCCGCGCCGAGGGCGCGCGCCGCGTGATCGACCTGTCCGACCTCGCCGGCGGCGGGACGGTGGCCTGAGGAAGGAGAGCAGACATGGACCCCAGC
>RFFY01000674.1 GCA_003697065.1 Actinomyces sp.
GACGACAACATCGTGCAGCCCGCTCTGGCGCGTCTGGAGGCGGCCATCGGCGCCGCCTCCGGCCCGCCGGCGGGGCCGACCCTCGCCGACCTGTCCTGCTCCACCGGCCAGGTGCCGCTCTACGACGGCACCGCCTGGGTCTGTGCCATCTCCCGCACCGCCCACACCGCCGTCACCGAGGACGCCCGCACCCTCGACGACGGTGGCGGACCGGTGCCGGTCGGGTCCGAAGTCGGCCGATACACCGCCATCGCCATCCCCTCGGGTGGCCTCCCCGTCATCGCCCACTACGACGTCACCGGGGGCGATCTCGTGCTGTGGCGCTGCAGCGACGTCCACTGCACCAGCGGCACGTCCCGCACCCTCGATTCCGTCGGGGACGTCGGCCGCTACGCCGCCATCGCCGTCGGCCGCGACGGCTCTCCCCTGATCGCCTACTACGACACGGCCGGCCGACTCCGTCTCTTCGTGTGCGGGGACGCGGCCTGTGACACGGGGTCGGCCCGCACCCTCGACAACGGTGGGACGCACCGGGTCGGCCAGTTCCCCTCCATCGCCATCGGGCTCGACGGCAACCCCGTCATCTCCTACCTCGACTTCGACGGCGGGACCCTACGCTTCTACGCCTGTGCCGATCCCGCCTGCACGGCCGCACGCACCAGCCGCTCCCTCCCCGCCGGCCCGGCCGGCAACGCGATCGGCTGGTCGACGTCGGTGGCCATCGCCGGAGACGGCAACCCCGTGATCGCCTACGAGGACCACACCCTGGGCGAGGTGGGCCTGTACCTCTGCGGCGATCCGGCGTGCGCCACCGGCGCCCCCTCGACTCTGGGGCTTCGGGGTGCGGATCCTTCGCTCGTGATCGGCATCGACGGCAACCCCTTCGTCGCCCATACGAGCAACCGGGCGGGGGCGTCGAGCCTCACCGTCACGCACTGTGACGACCCCGCCTGCACCGGGTCCCGTAGCCTCATCGGCGTCGACGGGGGTGTGGGACGCATGACGGGGCAGTATCCGTCGACTCTCCTCGGCGTGGACGGGAACCCCGTGATCGCCTACCACGACGCCACCGACGGCGATCTGAAGCTCCGTGTCTGCGACGACCCGGCGTGCACGTCGGGTCTCTCCCGGGTCGTCGACACGGGCGGCGCGGCAATCGTGGGGTCGTACACCTCGCTGGCCCGCACCGCCGACGGTGCCGTCCTCGTCGCCTACCAGGACGCCACCAGCGGCGCCCTGAAGGTGGCCCGGGTGATGGTGGCGGCCGCGGGTTCGACACTGGACGTGCCGCTCCGATGAGCCGGGTTTCGGAAAGGGCGGGTCTGTGGGCCGCCGATCGGTGGCGGCGTCGACGTAGCCGGCGGTGGTGGACCGCCGGTGTGGTCGTGGCGGCTCTGGTGTCGGGTGGGGTGGCGGCGGCGTCGACCTCGTTCGACGACGTGCCGGTGGGGAAGTTCTACGAGGGGCCGGCGGA
>RFFY01000108.1 GCA_003697065.1 Actinomyces sp.
CTCACCGCGCTGGGCCAGCGCGTCGCCGCCCTCGAGGTCGAGGTGTCGGCCCCGCCCCCGGTCGACTTGGACGCTCTGGCCGCCGCGGTCGCCGCCCGCCTCGAGGTCAGGACGAAGCCATGATGGACGACACCGAGGCCCGGCTCGTGCGCCTCGAGACCCAGCTCGGCGCCCTCGACGCCGCCATCGAGCGCCTGACTGAGAACCTCCAGTGGCTGACGAGGGCGATATTCGGCCTGGCCTTCTCCATGCTGGTCATGGTCGGCGGGGCGGCGATCGTGGCGGGGGTCGTCGGGTGACCCTCGGCGACGAGTTCGTCGCAGCCCTGCGTGCCGACGGGCGTCGCAAGCTGCGCGTCGAGCGGCTCCTCGAGGAGATCGCCGAGGTCGACCCGGGCCTGCACGAGGTCCTGCACCGGGCCCTGTCCGACCCCGACATGCCGGTCACGCGCATCAAGGCCGCCCTGGCCCGCGTCGCTGCCGACTCCGGCCACGAGGAATGGTCGGCGTCGGAGAACGCGCTGAAGCGCTGGAGACAGGACCATGGCGTCGACCGATGAGGGGCCGAGCGCGTCGGACCTGTTCGCCGAGTCGCTCGTCGCCGCCGACGAGCTGGCCGAGGCCCGGCGAACGATCAAGCGCCTCCAGCGCCGCATCGTCGGCCTCGAGCGTGACCTGCACGCGACGACCTCGGTGCTGGGCGCCGAGGTCGAGGTGCCACGCTGGACGACACCGAAGCGTCGCCCCAGGGCGCTGACGTGCGCCCCGGTGCTGCTGTTGTCGGACTGGCATTTCGGTGAGGTCGTCGACCCGCGTGAGGTCGACGGCGCCAACGCCTTCGACGACGAGATCGCCGAGCGGCGCTGGTCACGGGTCATCGACGAGACCCCCGAGATGCTGCGCCGGCACCTGCACGGCTATCGCTTCGAGTTCCTCGTGGTCGCGTTGCTGGGCGACATGCTCTCCGGTGACATCCACGAGGAGCTGGCGCGCACGAACACGGCGCCGGTGCCTGAGGTGATCACGACCTGGGTGCCGCGCATCGTCGCCGGGTTGCGTCACCTGGCCGACGAGACCGGCGTCGAGCGCGTGGTGGTGCCCTGCGTCGA
>RFFY01000675.1 GCA_003697065.1 Actinomyces sp.
CTGTGGTGGAAGCCCTCAATGTCAGGTATCTCCAAATCGACGGAAGGATGCGTCTCATCGTAGCCACCATCGCCGTAGTAGTGCGACACCGTACGGTAGCCGCCGACGAAGACAGGCTTGGGCTTGCGGATGTAGTCGAAAACCCAATCGCCAGCGTGGCTGACGAAGAGCTGCCCATCCTGGAAGCGCGCCCAATGGCGCGACAACCAGGATGATCCCTCTCCTTCAAAGGCAGCCTTGACCATCTTGCCAGCTACCTTGCGCCAGGCCGCCTGCATGCGTAGCAGGTCAGGAAGGGACAGGCCTGTGTCAGTGCTCGCAAAGGTGGTCTCGACGCGCTTGCGTAACATGTCCCATAGATGGCGATACCGGTCGTCCTCAAGGTGCCAGATGACACTCTTGTTGAGGAAAGCATCAATGACGTCAGGCGTCAGGTCCTCGAAGTAATTCGCGTCGAACCTGTTGATGTGCGCCTTGAACAGATGATGCATCTCCTCAATCGTCATAAGCCAACCTTTTCAGCGAGTAGCTCGCGCAAAGAGCCTTTGCCCTCGTTGCGTAGCAGGTACTCGACCATCTGCGATTTGGTGTCAAACGTCTTACCCTCGAACTCAGGCACCACATACTCACCACTGTGGTTGCGTACGATGCCAAGAGCAATGCCTCGGTTCACGAGCGCCATGCAGATGACGCGATCCTTTTCACTCTGGTACAGGTTGAAGGCAGCATTGAAGCGCTTCGGCCCCTCCGCCTTCGTGTGCACGTACGTCTTGGCTACCTTGATGATAGCAGAACTGTCCATGCCGCCAGTGTACTCGCCATTGCCGATGGCACCAAGAATCCAGGCCAGGTCCTTGATCCTGTTCTTGTTGAGCAGGCTCATCAGGTTGAACACGGCAAAGTCCTGATCCTCGTACTTCTTGATGATGGCCTCCTGCTCCTCCTGCTGCGAAGAGACGTAGTACAGGTGCTCTACAGGGTTGACCATGTCCACCGACCGCGCCAC
>RFFY01000676.1 GCA_003697065.1 Actinomyces sp.
AGGGCGGCCTGGGCGGCGGCGAGGCGGGCGATCGGGACCCGGAAGGGCGAACAGCTCACATAGTCGAGGCCGAGGCGGTCGCACAGCTCGATCGATGCCGGGTCGCCGCCGTGCTCCCCGCAGATCCCCGTCTCGATGTCGGGGCGGGTGGCCCGCGCCCCCTCGAGGGTGAGGGCGATGAGGCGGCCGACCCCGTCGGCGTCGAGGGTGGCGAAGGGGTTCACCGGCAGGATCCCCTCGGCCAGGTAGCGCCGCAGGAAGCCGGCTTCGGCGTCGTCGCGGCTCATGCCGAAGGTGGTCTGGGTCAAGTCGTTGGTGCCGAAGGAGAGGAACTCGGCGTACTCGGCGACCCGATCGGCGGTCAGAGCGGCCCGGGGCACCTCGACCATGGTGCCGAACTCGTAGTCGATGTCGATGCCCTCGTCCTCCATGACCTCCCGGGCCTCCGATTCGAGCACCTCGCGTTGGCGCTTCAGCTCGTTGGCGTGGCTGGTGAGGGGGATCATCACCTTGGGCCGGGGAACGACCCCGTCACGGGTGACGGCACAGGCCGCCTCGAAGATGGCGCGGACCTGCATCCGGGTGAGGTCGGGGAACACGATCCCGAGGCGGACGCCGCGCAGGCCGAGCATGGGGTTCTGCTCGGCGATCTGGTTGACCCGCCGGAGCATGTGCTCGGCCTCGGCCAGCTCGGCACTGATCTGCTCGACCTCGTCGAGGCTCGAGGCGTTGGTCAGGCGGATCTGGGCGTCGGCGATCCGGCGCACCAGGCTGGTGGCGTCGGGCAGGAACTCGTGCAGGGGGGGATCGATGAGTCGGATGATGACCGGCAGCCCGTCCATGGCCCGGAACAGGCCCTCGAAGTCCGCCCGCTGGTAGGGCAGGAGAGCGGCGATCGCCTCCCGCCGTTCCCCGACCGAGTCGGTCATGATCATGGTGCGCACGTGGGGCAGGCGCTCGGGCTCGAAGAACATGTGCTCGGTGCGGCACAGGCCGATCCCCTCGGCCCCGTAGGACCGGGCCCGCTCGGCATCGGCGGGATAGTCGGCGTTGGCCCGCACCCCGAGGCGTCGCCGCTCGTCGGCCCACGACAGGAGGCGGGCCAGCCAGGGATCGTCGAGATCGGGGACCACCGTCTCGAGCCGGCCCAGGTAGACCTCGCCCGTCGTTCCGTCGATGGAGAGCCAGTCGCCCTCCTGGATCACCCGGTCATCGACCTGGAGACAACGGGAGGCGAGGTCGATGCGCAGGGCCGCCGCCCCGACGACGGCGGGCTTGCCGAACTGACGAGCCACCAGGGCGGCGTGGCTGGTCCGACCGCCCGAGGAGGTGAGGATGCCGGCGGCCGCCAGCATCCCGTGCACGTCGTCGGGTCGGGTCTCGGGCCGCACCAGCAGTACGTCGCGGCCCTCGCGCGCCCAGCGTTCGGCCAGGTCGGGGTCGAAGGCCACCTGGCCGGTCGCCGCGCCAGGCGAGACGTTCAAGCCGGTGGCGATCACCTCGCCCGCGGCACGGGCCTCGGGCGAGAACTGGGGGTGGAGGAAGAAGTCGATCTGGTCGGGTTCGACCCGCAGGACGGCCTCGTCGGCGTCGATGACACCCTCGTCGGTCATCTCCACGGCGATGCGGACGGCGGCCTGGGCGGTGCGTTTGCCGTTGCGGGTCTGCAGGATCCAGAGCTTCCCCTTCTCGACGGTGAACTCCATGTCCTGCATGTCGCGGTAGTGGCGCTCGAGACGCCGGGCGATCTCGACGAACTCGGCCCAGACCTCGGGCATCTCGTCGGCGAGTCGGGCGATGGGCTTGGTGGGCCGGATGCCGGCGACGACGTCCTCGCCCTGGGCGTTGGTGAGGTAGTCGCCCTCGATCACGTTCTCGCCGGTGGTGGCGTTGCGGCTCATGGCGACACCGGTGGCGGAGTCGTCGCCCCGGTTGCCGAACACCATGGTGACGATGTTGACCGCCGTACCGAGATCGTCGGGGATGCCCGCCGCCTCCCGGTAGTCGCGGGCCCGTCGCCCGTTCCACGAGTCGAAGACGGCACGCACGGCGAGTTCGAGCTGGACGAGGGGGTCGTCGGGGAAGGGCTGGCGGGTCCGGCGCCGCACGATCCGGAGGAACTCGGCGACGATGCGCCTCAGGTCGTCGGCGCCGAGCTCGGCGTCGCTGGCGACCCCGCGCTCGGCCCGGGCCCGGGCCAGGACCTCCTCGAAGGGCTCGGTGCCGATGCCGAGGACCACGTCGCCGAACATCTGGATGAGGCGACGCCGGCTGTCGAGGGCGAAGCGCTCGTCGCCGGTGAGTCGGGCGAGACCGGCGGTGACGGCATCGTCCATCCCCACGTTGAGGATGGTGTCCATCATGCCGGGCATCGAGAAGCGGGCACCGGAGCGCACCGACACCAGGAGGGGCTCGTCGGGGTCGCCGAAGCGCTTGTCGGTGACGGCCTCGATGTGGTGGAGAGCCTCGAGGACCTGGTCCCACATACCCTCGGGGAACTCGCCCCCGGCGGCGAGGTAGGCGTTGCAGGCCTCGGTCGTGACGGTGAACCCCGGCGGGACCGGCACACCCAGACTCGTCATCTCGGCCAGGTTGGCGCCCTTGCCACCGAGCAGGCCCCGCACCTCGTCGGGGTCGCCGCCGACGGCGGCGAGGGCGTCCTCGTATTCGTCGAAGCGGTACACCCAACGGGTCATGGCTGCCTCCCTGGGGCCGGGTCCCGACGGCGGGACGGGGTTCCCACGTCGTTTCCGGCCCACGTCGTTCCCGGCCCACGTCGTTCCTGGCCCACCTCGTTTGTAGCCGACGCGAGCCGGCGGCGGCCTCTCCGGCGTTCCGGGCCCCGGAACACCCACCTCGCCCCCTTCCCGGGAAGAAATCTGACGGTCCGTCAGATTTGCTCCGGACATCGGTCACAGGCGAGGCTGTGCGCTCCGAGTGAGGAGGGACCTGCCATGATCCGACGTCTATCCCGGCTCGTCGCCGTCGTGGTGGTGGTGACACTGGTCGCTGCCGCCTGTGGCGACGACGATTCCGCCGACACGAGCGCCAGCACCACGACCACGACCACGACCACCACCAACCCCGCTCCCGACGAGGGCGGCGAGACGCCCGCCGAGGAGCCGGCCGAGGAATCCGTCGAGGAACCCCCGGTCGAGCTGACCGCCAGCTGGCGGGGGGTGACCGAAGACACGATCCGGGTCGGGATCTCGATGCTCGACTTCAAGTTCCTGGTCGACAACAACCTGTCGCCGTCGGGCTGGGGGGACCAGCAGCTCGTGTGGCAGACCTTCATCGACGACCTCAACGCCCGGGGCGGGATCCTCGGTCGGTCGGTCGAGCCCGTCTACACCTTCTACAACCCGATCGGCACCGCCGAGGCCGAGGCGGCCTGCCTCACCATGACCGAGGACAACGAGACCTTCGCCGTCCTCGCCGGCTTCGTCGGCCCCGCCGAGCCGGCGAACACCTGCATCACCGGGGCCCACGAGACCGTGCTCGTCGGCGGACGCGCCAACAGCGAACGCCGGGCCCAGTCGGTGGCGCCGTGGATCGAGACCGAGACGACCCGTGAGCGTCGCCTCGAGGTCCTGGTCAGCCTCCTCGAGCAGACCGGTCGCCTCGAAGGCCGCAAGATCGCCGTCGTCGGTACCCAGGCGGCCCAGGTCGAATACGACAAGGCCGAAGACGTGCTCGCCGGCCGGGGGGCCGAGGTGGTCCTGACCGCCTTCAACGACGCCACCGTGGGCGACATCCCCGCCGAGGACGCCGTGTGGGGTCCCCTCACCCAGCGCATCGACGCCTCGGGCGCCGATGTGGTGTTCGCCCTCGGAGGGATCAACTCCGCCATCCGCAACCTGCGCAACGCCGGGATCGACGTGGAGATCTGGAGCCTCGACAACGACTCCCTGCGCAACCTGGGCGACACCGTGTCACCCGAGCAGGCCGACGGCGTCATCAGCGCCGCCGGCCTCAGCGACCAGGAGGCCTGGGAGCACGAGACCGTGCGCCACTGCCGTGACACCTTCGCCGCCACCCACCCCGAGATCGAGGTGACCGACCCCCAGGACACCCCCCGGGAAGGCGAGCGCTGGTTCACGCCGATCATGGCCTACTGCCGCTACCTGCAGACCTTCGAGATGATCGCCACCGCCGCCGGGCCCGACCTCACCCCCGACACCTTCCTCGCCGCCGCCGAGGCGGCCGGCGAGTTCGAGCTGCCGGGTCAGCCCTTCAACTCCCTGGGTCCGGGCAAGTACGACGCCAACGACACCGCCCGCCTGGTGGTGTTCGATTCGACGCTCGGCGAACGCGGTGACCTCGCGCCCCTGACCGACATCATCGACGCCACACCCTGACGGTCGGCGTCGATCGTCCCGCATCGTGACCGGGGGCCGGCCCGAGGGCCGGCCCCCGTCGCGGCCGGGCTCGGCTCAGCCCAGTTCGCTCACCAGGACCCGCCCGTAGAACGACGACCCGGACAGGTCGCTGAAGGCCAACAGGGAACTGTCCCCGGCGAAGGCCAGGCGGGCGAAGATCCCCCCGTCGGCCACCTGGGTCCAGCCCTGACCCGGCGCGCCCACGAGGACCCGGTCGGCGGCATCGTCGGTGACGACGAGGGCCAGGACCCGCCCGTTGGGTGACCAGGCGGCCTCGCTGATGTACTCGTTGGCGAACAGGGGCACCTCGACGGGGCGAGTCTCCGGCGCCCGGTCGAGGCGACCGACCTCGAGCACGGCGGCGTAGAAGGCGAACACGTCACCCCCGTGGGGGGCGGCGAAGTTCGGGGCCTCCCAGGTGGCCACGATGTCGCCGCTCGCCGGGTCGACGACCGAGACCGTCTTGCCGTTCTGGAAGGCGACGAGACCGTCGGCCACGACCGTCACGCGACCCGATCCGACGAGACCGGGAACCAGATCGACCGAGCTGGCGTCACCCAGGTCGACGGCGACGAGGGCGGCCTCGGTCGTGGTGCCGGTCCAACGCTCGACGGAGGCCACGAGATGAGCCTCGTCGAGAAGGTCGACCCCGGCGGCCAGATCGGCGGGCGGGTCGCCGATCGGCCCCGAATAGGTCTCGAGGAGGTGCAGACGACCGTCGGGCTCCTCGTCGAGGAGGTGGACGGCGGTCGTGTACCCCTCGCAGCCCGACACGATGGCCGCCCGACCGGTGCCGGTGCGCACGAAGGTGCCGTTGACGAAGCTGGGGTCGACATCGACGATGGCGGGCGCCGGTGCGGACCCGTCGACGGGCAGGCGCTCGACGATCGGCTCCGGGAAGCCCTCGCAGCCGGGCTGGTCGTAGGCGGGGTCCTCGCGCTGGGCCAGCACCGCCGAACCGTCGAGGGCCACGGCCACCACCAGACCCTCGCCGATGGGATGGGCGGGGGCGGGCGCGAGAGCGGGAGGCGCCGTCGTCGTGGTGGTCGTGGTCATCGTGGTCGTGGTGGACGTGGTGGCCGCGGTGGACGACACCGGCGGGGCCGACGAGGAGGGCGCGGCGGTCGTCGTGGACGAGGTGGCAGGCGTCGTCGTGGAGCTCGAGGAGTCGGCGGCCGTCACGGCCCGCTCGGCGGCGCCGCCGCCGCAGGCCGCCGTGAGCACGGCGGCGGTCAGCAGGGGGATGAGGAGTCGTCGCATGGCCGCGACGGTACCCGCATCGTCGCCGCCGCCAGCGCCGCCAGGACCGCCACCGCCACCCAGGCCGTGTCGTAGGTACCGGTGGCATCGACCGACCAGCCCGCCACCGGCGACCCGACCGCCAACCCGGCGAGGAAGCCCGCCAGCACCACACCCGACGCCCGCCCGGCGTCGGATCCCGCGGTCCCGGTGATGATGGCCAGCATCGCCACCGAGTTCCACGAGGACAGGCTCACCGCCGACAGCACCGCCACCGGCCACACCAGGGCCGCCAGCGCCACGTCGGCGGCGACCAGACCGCCGCCGACGGCGGCGCCGAGCAGGCCCATGATCGCCAGGGCCCGCCGGCTGCCCAGGCCCCTCTCGGCCGCCCGCCCCCACCAGATGCGGGCACCGATGGCCACCAGCCCGCTCAGAGCCACCGTCAGACCCGCCACCGTGGTCGGGTAGCCCAGCGCCTCGTGGGCGAACAGGGGCAGGAAGCGACCGGTGGCGCCCGCCGCCAGTCCCATGAGGGTGCCGTAGACCGTCAGGCGCCACACGAAGGGATCGAGGCGGGCCCGTCGGCCGTCGGGAGCGGGCGCAGGCCCGGTGCCCTCGACCTCCGGCGGGAGACGCATGGCCGCCAACGCGGCCCACCCCGCCACCAGGACCGCCACCACCGCCAAGCTCGGACGCCACCCGACGAGGCGGGCAAGGCCGGGCAGGGTGGCCCCGGCGGCGAACACGGCGATCTGCACCCCCGACTGCTTGATACCCGTCACCACCCCCCGGCGCCCGGGTGCCACGTGCTCACCGATCAGCTTGTTGGTGGCGGCGTTCGCCCCCGCCTGGGGCAACCCCGCCAGCACCGAGGCCAGGACCAGGGTGACGTAGGTGGTGGCGGCGGCGGTGGCGGCCAGCCCGGCGGCGCTCACGGCCAGGACCCACACGACGCCGCGCCGGGCCCCGATCCGGTCGACGAGACGCCCGCCGGCGGGCGAGGCGACGGCTCCGATGAGGGTGTTGACCCCGCCCAGGATCCCGATCTGGGCCCGGCTCACCCCCAGGTCGTCGATGAGGTCGGCGGCCAGGACGGCGAGGGCGAAGAGCTGGAGCGTCGAGGCCCCCATCACGACGACGAGGGTGGCGGTGAAGAAGCCTCCCGCCGGGTGCTGCCGCCGACCCTGCCACAGCCGGCCGCGTCGTCCCCGCCGCCG